>NZ_JAHGVE010000023.1 GCF_018835585.1 Pelorhabdus rhamnosifermentans | reverse complement strand
TCAGCAACATTTTCTGCTGTAATTCCCATATGATAATCATTAAAAGCACACCACAGTCCGTCTTGAATCATTTCATCCACGACTTTGTTATTGCCCATGCGATAGCCCCAACGTGCTTTATTCAATAAGAAAGGAGCATTTGTCATACTTTCCATGCCGCCTGCAACAACCACATCGGCATCACCCGCTAAAATGGATTGTGCGGCAAGATTGACAGCCTTCAGTCCACTGCCACAGACTTTATTAATTGTAAAAGAAGGAATTTCTACAGGAACACCCGACTTCACAGCAGCCTGCCGAGCCGGATTTTGACCTAAACCTGCTTGAAGAACATTCCCCATAATGATTTCATCGACTACTTCTGGTTTAATACCCGCACGCTGTATTGCTTCTTTAATGACTAGTGCACCTAGATCAACGGCACTAAAAGACGCTAGTCCTCCGTTAAAACTTCCTACAGCAGTACGTACGGCACTAACAATTACGACTTCTTTCATTAGTACATCCCTCTCATTCTCTAAAAAATTCTATTTTTTAAATTCATGGGTTCATCGCGGAAAATACAGGCATCCATTGTTTTGAGATTAGGTGAAATAATCGGTTTAAAGTCCATCAAGGACAAAATATCTGTTTCTAAATCAACGCCGGGAGCAATTTCAGTGAGCATCATGCCTTCTTCTACCAGTTCAAATACCGCGCGCTCAGTAATATACATAACCGGTTGTTTGACACTTATGGCATATTTTCCGCTAAATGTGATCTGTTCCACATGCTTCAGAAATTTTTTGTACTTGCCTTCGTTTACTATCGATAATTTACCGTCGCCCACTCGGACTTTTAGACCGCCGGCAACAAACGTGCCACAGAAGATTACGCGTTTGGCATTCTGCGTAATGTTAATAAATCCACCGCAGCCAGACACTCGCCCTTTGAATTTACTAACATTAATATTTCCCTGCTCATCTGTTTCAGCCAAACCCAAAAACGCCAAATCCAAACCACCACCGTCATAAAAATCGAACTGGTAAGGTTGGTCAATGATCGCTTCCGCATTGATTGCCGCGCCAAAGCTCAGTCCCCCAGCAGATACACCGCCAATCGGACCCGCTTCCACCGTTAAAGTCATCGTGTCGCCTATCCCTTCTTCGTTTGCAACCGATGCCACTCCTTCAGGAACGCCAATGCCAAGGTTCACTGCAGCGTCAGGAATAAGTTCCATTGCTGCACGGCGAGCGATAACTTTTCGCTCATTGAGCTGCATGGGGGCAATGGATGACAGCGGAATACGAACTTCACCAGAATAGGCTGGATTATACTGTTCAGCATAAGTCTGCATGTGATTATTCGCATTGTCTGCGACCACAACATAGTCAACAATAATGCCTGGAACTTTTACATTCATCGGATGTAACGTACCGTTTGCTACAATTCGTTCCACCTGCACGATAACAATACCACCTGATGCTTTTGCCGCTTGAGCAATCGACAATATTTCCGATGAAACAGCCTCATGCTCAATGGTTATATTACCTTTCTCATCAGAACTTGTGCCGCGTATCAGTGCAACATCTATTGGAAAGGGCTTGTACCACAACCATTCTTCTCCGCTTAGTTCAATGATTTCAACTAAATTCTCTTTTGTTGCGTTATTAATCTTTCCACCTTCCACTCGTGGATCGACAAAAGTATTCAGGCCTACTTTGGTAATGACACCGGGTTTGCGCCCGGCTCCATTCCGAAACCACTGAGTCAATGTACCTTGCGGAAAATTATAGGCCTCAATTTTATTTTCAACTGCTAACTTCCCCAGTTTTGGAGCGAAGTTCCAGTGACCACCTATGGCGCGTTTGATCATACCTTCATAACCAAAATGATTAAGACCACGATCTTTACCATCACCTTGCCCGGCGCAGTAAACGAGAGTCAAATTCCGCGGAGCGCCTTCTTGCAAAAATCTTTCTTCCAGTGCAGCGGTCAACTCTTCTGGATGTCCATTACCGACAAAACCGCTAGTAGCAACAGCAACACTATCTTTAATTAAGGTAGCAGCTTCCGTTGCATTGATTACTTTGATCACTTTTTTCCACTCCCCTTATCAGTATTCACTTCGACGAGCCAGCGCGTTAAAGTATTCCGAACAGGCTGTAAAGAGCGATGGCGACAAAACAAGTAGCCACTTTGAGCAAAGTTATTACAAAGATATCGCCATAAGAATCTCGATGAGTCAAACCACATACGGCAAGCAAGGTAACAACTGCACCGTTGTGTGGTAACGTGTCAAAGCCGCCGGATGCCATTGCGGCAACCCTGTGAAGTATATCTGGTGACATGCCGATAGTATTAGCCCAATCCAGCCAAGTTTTCGACATGATATCCAGGGCGATGGAAAGACCGCCGGATGCAGAACCGGTGATTCCAGCTAGAACATTTACCGTAACAGCTTCTGAAACCAGTGGGGATCCGCCGATATTAATGCCTGTTAAAACATCGACTATCGAATGAAAACCAGGCAGAGAAGCGATTACATTGCCGTAGCCCACCTCGGACCCTGTATTTAAAATTGCCAATAGTGAGCCGATTGCGCCAGCATTTAGTGCCTTTGCCAAAGCACTTGTCGATCCGAGATTTTTGTAACCTAGGGCAATTGCCATAAAAATTCCAGACACTAAAGCAATAATAAGCGCCCATATACTAACAACATTTTTTACTGCCGCAACAGTAAGTGGAAGTTTCATAGCTTTAAACGGTTCCAAAATATCGGGGTTCCAATTAAACATATTAGTCATAACAAAGTTTACCACCAGAACAGTTATTAAAGGCAGTATACCAATCTGCCAGGAAACAAGCTTACTGTCATCTTTAACCTCAGGCTCGTTAAGAGTGTGATTGCCATAACCCTCACCGGCTGCCGCAGCCGCTCTACGGCGATGTTCCAACCAAAGAATTCCTGCTATATAAATGCATGCTCCACCAATGGTACCAACAATAGGAGCCGCATAAATAGTAGTACCCAAAAAATTAGTAGGTATAATATTTTGGATTTGGGGCGTACCAGGCAAAGCATCCATTGTGGCACTAAAAGCGCCAAGAGCAATTGTTGCCGGAAGAAGGCGTTTAGGTATTTCCGCTTCCTTAAAGAGTGCTGAGGCAAATGGATAAACCGCGAACACAACAACGAACAGGCTTATGCCGCCATAGGTTAAAACAGCGCCAGCAAGCACTACCGAGAGAATAGCTCTTTCTTTACCTAGACCCTTAATTATGGCACCAGCAATGCCTTTTGCTAAGCCTGTGTCTTCCATAAGTTTGCCGAATACGGCGCCAAGTAAAAAAACCGGGAAAAATGATTTGATGTACACTACAGCCTTAGCCATAAATAATTCGGTATAAGCAGGCATTAGTGGCAGTCCTGATAGCGATGCTGCTAATAGAGCAAAAACAGGGGCAAACAAAATAACCGAAAAGCCTCGATAAGCGAAAAAAATTAATAAAAACAAGCTAAGGATAATTCCAAATGTTTCCAATGTCGTTACCTCCTAATGAAATACTTTTGCCAATAAAAATAAGCCTCCTTCCCTCATAATGTGACACGTTAGTGAATAAATGCATAAACCATGCCAAACTTCTGAACACAAAGAATATTAAGCAAATTACGAATTTTTTTGATTTTAAACACTTTAACTATTAAAATTTGTTGTCCTTAATAATGGACAACTGTACATAAATATTTACACGTTTCTTACATCTTGAGATCTTACCAGTAAAATATGGATTTCATGCGCCAAGGAACTTTTAACAACAAGAATAAAGCCGTTTCCCATATATGCTAAGGGAAAACGGCTTTATTAATATTCGAAGCGGTCTTAATGAATTTTAGCTACATTTATGCGTCATTGCAGCTATTCTCCACAAACTGGAATATACCTAACACAACTAAGCAAGGACCGTTTAATTCATGAAACGGACAATACGTCAATTTATAAAAGCTCAAAAACTTTGTCGATTGTTATAATATTATGATAAGGTCAACATATATATATATGTTATACTACTAAAAGGAGATTAATAGATATTAAAGTCTAAATAAGTCATAATATTCAAATATATTATTTTTTTTAATGGATAAATAGGAACTTTTTTTTTTATCATTTACAGGAGGGATCGTTATATGCCAAAAGATATCAAACTACATGATTCAACCTTTATTACCAAAGAATTAAGTACCTTGATTAACTCTATTTATAATGGAGTTATCATTATTGATAATCAAGGATACATTTTGTCAATCAATAACACCGCTGAATTTCTCATGGGGGTTACCGCCCAAGATGCTCTTTATCGATCTGTGGATGACGTGATTCCCCAAACAGGACTCCTGCGAGTACTAGAAACGGGCATATCCGAAATCAATCAACGCATGAACGTCAAAACCAATGTAATATTGACCACTCGGTCGCCACTATTAGAAAATAACACCATCATTGGGGCGGTTGCCGTATTTCAAGATATTACCTCCATAGCAACTGCTTTATCAGAATTAGAATATGTAAAAAACCTCACGAGTACTTTAGAATCAGTTTTAGAAAGCATAGAAGAAGGTATTGTTGTTGTAGACAAACAAGGACTCATAACCAGAATGAATAAAGCTTATGGTTATTTTTTGGGCATAAACCCGAAAGAAATAGTTGGCAAACATATTACCACGGTCATTACTAATACTCGACTACACATAGTTGCCCGTAGTGGGAATGCCGAGGTCGAGCAATTTCAAAAAATTAACGATAATATCTGTGTCGTAACGAGAATCCCGATCACCAAAAACGATGAGATTATTGGTTGCGTTGGCAATGTAATATTTAAGGATGCTAAAAACCTGGATACTCTTGCCGCCAAATTTAATAAACTACATTCGGAGCTAGAATTCTATAAAGAAGAATTCAGCAAAGCCTGTGGCATAAAATATACTTTTGAAGATATAATCGGCAAAAGCAAAAAAATAGACGCGGTTAGAAAGCTGGCTTTCAAAGCAGCTAAAAGCATTTCTACTGTACTTATCTTAGGTGAAAGCGGTACAGGAAAAGAACTATTTGCTCATGCCATCCATGCTGCCAGCTCCCGACGCCAGGGGCCATTTATCAAAGTCAATTGCGCTGCATTACCGGAGTCTCTTCTTGAATCTGAACTATTTGGCTATGATGAAGGTGCATTTACAGGTGCCCGCAGAAGCGGCAAACCCGGCAAATTTGAATTGGCCAACGGCGGAACCATCTTTTTGGATGAAATTGGTGAAATGCCAATTTCTATGCAGGTCAAAATTCTTCGAGTATTACAAGAAAGAGAGATGGAACGTGTCGGCGCTACAAAAACTACTAAACTAGATATCCGCATTATCGCGGCTACTAATAGGAACCTAGAGAAAATGATTGACGAAGGTCAATTCCGCCAAGATTTATACTACCGTTTGAATGTTTTTTCTTTAGTTATCCCTCCGCTTCGAGAACGAATCGATGATATTCCATTACTATGTGATATGCTCCTAAGAAAAATCTGTAATAAGGTAGGCCATTGGGTTTACGACATATCTCCCAAAGCGCTCGAATTAATGAATAAATATAACTGGCCTGGCAATGTCCGTGAATTAGAAAATATACTGGAGCGAACCATCAATTTAATGGATGATGAAGTTGTTTTAATGGCAGAACACTTGCCACCAATATTAAAGAAAAAAAATCAATTAACAACGGATGAGAATAATCGAACTATATTTAATCTAGAATTAATAATGAATAATGCCGAACGACTGGCTTTAAATCGAGCCCTTGAAGCAACAAGAGGCAACAAAAGTACAGCCGCGAAAATACTAGGTATTACCCGATCAGCATTTTATCAAAAATTAAAAAAACATAACTTGGACTCTTAAGAGAATGTGAAGCACGAGGTTGATTTACTGCTCAAAAACCACTAAACAAATACTAGCTTTCACTCTTAGAGTAAAGATTGGAAATAATTCTTTTAATCCTGATCCTGCTCCGCTATAAACAAAAACGCCCCTCCTTAGAAGAGGGGCTAAACGTATTAGAATCATAAAAGAACACACAAAATAAAGCTACCTGTCTTATTCGGCTGCTTATTCAAGTTCTTTGAAATTACTAAAAGAGATATTAGTGCATGTCCGTATTTACTCATTTTCTATATTTTAACTGATTGCAAGACAACTACCGCTAGCTTTCCGGTTGCTTCTAAAGCAACCGTTTCATTATTTTCCCTGACTGATTTTTCGGTAGTGAATCCAATTGAATGAAGTCGCGCGGTATTTTGTATAATGCCAACTTACTGCGTAAATAAGTTTTAATCGCCTTTTTGTTCAAAATCTGTCCATCTTTCATGACAATATACGCACAAACCACCTGACCTCGAATTCCGTCGGGTATTCCGATCACTGCAGCTTCACAGACACCAGGGAAACTGTAGAGTACTTCTTCAATTTCCCTGGGATAGATATTCTCTCCGTGAGTAATAATCATATCCTTCAGCCGATCAACAATAAACAGATAACCGTCCTCGTCTTGGTAGGCCAAGTCCCCAGTATGTAGCCACCCGTTACGAAGAACTTGTGCAGTTTCTTCGGGCAGATTGAAGTATTCTTTCATCACGTTAAATCCTCGCACAACCAACTCTCCCACAGTGCCAGACGGCAAACTTTCTCCTTGCGAATTAACAATTTTGACCTCGACTCCCGGGATAGGTAAACCAATGGAAAGGTGCTTTTCATGATGCTGGGGATTGATAGCCACTACTGGAGCTGCTTCTGACAGCCCATATCCTTCGGTTATGCTAATTCCGAATTTATCCTCAAAATCTTCGGCCACCTGTTTCGGCAACGACGCCCCTCCAGAGATTAGCAGTCGTATTCCCGCCAAATCATTAGGTTCAAGGCTTTTCAGCAGAAGCATAAAAACAGATGGTACTCCGTACATTACTGTAACCCTAAAATGTTTGATAGCTTCAATGACTTCCTTAGGAACAATCGTATCCACAATCGTTATTGAGGCTTTATTCAGAAGCGAACATAAAAGGATACAAGTCCAGGCAAAGCAATGATAAAGAGGAAGAATACATAACACATTGTCATTTTTATAAACAGAAACGACCTTTGAGAAAGAGATGGCGTCACTCACCAGATTCTTGTGGGTCAGCACAGCTCCCTTGGGGTTACCTGTCGTTCCGGATGTGTAAATAATGGTACAAGGTTGGTTTTCGCTAATCTTATCATCCATTGGTGGAGCGGCTGAACCTTCTTGTGCTGTATAAGCATCCATTTCGGCGATAAAATGCTGCGTCACTTTACCGGAATAACCATGATTGTTGAGCGGAGCCTCTAGATCAATTCTGCTCGCTACGATGAGGTTCTTCATTTGAGCATCCCTCACAATATAGGCGACTTCCCGAGGGATTAGCTGATAGTTAATAGGTACTACAATGGCCCCCAAACTGGTAATAGCCATATAGGCATAAACAAAAGCTGGCGAATTACGGACCAATAGCCCAACATTTTCCCCGACACAAACGCCAGCTTGATAAAGATAATTCCGATAACGGCCCACTTCAATTTGAAGCTGTTGATAAGTAATTATTACTGGGCTATGGAGAAAAATGTCATCTCCTCTGCCTTGATAGATCAGTTGATGTACTAGCATATTCAGATAGTTCCTTTCCAAGGAAGTCTACGTTTGTAGCAGATTACGGCTACTACAAATAATAATCCAGATGGTAGTTAAACATCCTTTATATTTCTAATATCAGTTTATTATACTTGGTCTTAATATCAATTATTATAATTTAAAATGCAATATTTGACAAGCCTCTCTTTACTTTTACATTAGCGTTTCCCTTTTGTAAAAAAAAAACACGTATAGTGTAGTCTCTAGGGACTACACTATACGTGTTTTAAATGGATCTTGCCGAATTTTTTTGAAACAATCCAATGAACCAGCCAAAAGATAAACCAACAACCATCGGTATGACCCAACCCATTCCGATATCAAAAAATGGCAAAAAAGAATGATAAACTGCCAGAAGGTTTTGAATGAAGGACTCATTTTTAATGACATCAGGCATGGCATTAAAAGCATCTCCTACACTGGCAAACAAAGTACATACTGTTGTTAATACGTATACAATCTGACGATGTTTAAATAGGGGTGATAAGAATGCTAATATAATTAAGGTAATTGCTAAGGGATATAAAAACATTAATACTGGAATGGATAAAGAGATAATCTGTGTCAGTCCAATATTTGCAATCAAACAAGACACGATCGTAAACAAAATAACATAGGCTCTATAACTAAGCGAATTCGGGAATAATTTCTGAAATGTTTCCGAACAAGCTGTAATTAGACCAATCGCTGTTTTTAAACAAGCAAGTGTAACGATAATGGCTAATAAAATGCTGCCTGCTGCTC
Organism: Pelorhabdus rhamnosifermentans; assembly: GCF_018835585.1. NCBI lineage: Bacteria > Bacillati > Bacillota > Negativicutes > Selenomonadales > Sporomusaceae > Pelorhabdus > Pelorhabdus rhamnosifermentans. The sequence continues at coordinate 73,133 of NZ_JAHGVE010000023.1, read as the reverse complement.
CGAAATAATAATGAGCAATTTGGGCTAATGCAATTCCGCCATTTTTGGATAACTCATATTGAGCAACACTCGTTGCTCCGATATAAGCTAGACAACTGTAAATCAGCCCCATCAAAAGGACGCTTACTATACCTGCTTTCACAGTACCCATTGCAATATTCCGAGGGCTTTGTACACCCAAATCCTTAATCGTCTGAACAACAATAATGCCAAAAGCGAGCGATGCTAATGCATCCATCGTATTATATCCTTCTGTAAATCCTTTAAAAAACGGCTCCATGGCATATGCACCATGAATCTCAGCACTTGAAACATTCCCCATGGGACTTAAAAAACTTATGATAACTAAAAAAGCCAAAAATATCAAAAATAGCGGATTTAGAATTTTTCCGATCCAAGTTAAGATCTTACTTGGCTTTAATGAAAAAATGAGTGCAATAAGAAAAAATAAAATCGTAAAACCAGCCAATCCCAACATTTGATATTCTTTTCCAATATAGGGAGCTAAACCAATTTCATAAGAAACACTTCCCGTTCTTGGTAATGCAAAAAACGGTCCGATTGTTAAATACAATAAAATGGTCATAGCATATGCATATAGAGGATGAATACGGCTAGCTAATCCAAATAATCCGTCACTTTTGGAAACGCCAATAGCCACTATGCCTAAAAAAGGCAGGCCAATCCCAGTAATGAGAAACCCGATGGTGGCAATCATCGCATTACTACCCGCTTCTTGTCCCATATGTACAGGGAAAATCAAATTTCCAGCACCAAAAAACATTCCAAATAACATAGAGCCAATCAATACATACGATGATAATGTCAATCGTTTATCCATAAAACCACTCCTAATATTAAAAAATAAAAAAATCCCTCATCCCCTTGAATAAATCAAGGGGCAAGAGATGTTACATATTTTATTTTGCAAAGAATCAATTATTTCTCAAACTATTTCAGTTTACAGCTGAAAAAAATAGTTGTCAAGAAAATTTTCCTAATACATTTTTTAATGACACTAAATCATCGCTTTCACAAAATAAATTTCTTCATTGTCAATCATATTAGTGACTCGATAGTTCAATTCTGTTAGCATTCCTGCGATTGTTTCTCCCTTCAGAAGATGGTCATTTTTTACTGTCTCACATCTGCTATGAATTGAGTTTACTTGCTTTCGCGATCTGTCATGCATAATGACCAAGCAACCGTTATCAGATAGCTGCTCATGCATTTGTTGCAAAAATAGTGATTTTTCTTCAACATGAGGAAAAAAGTTAAAACAAATAATTCTGTCAAAGCTAACGTCTGAACGAAAATTCATAATATCTTCGGCAATGAACGTAATACCTGTTAGTTCTTTATGCTTTTGAATGGCCCTCGCAATCATATTACTAGAAAAATCTACAGCCGTAATCCTCCCCGTATCGCCAATAACTTTTTTAACAAACGGAACTAGCACACCAGTTCCACAACCGACGTCAAGCACATGGTCGCCTTCACGAAAACCGACTATATTGACTAAACCCATAATAATTTTGGAATTAAGGGAGCGAATGTCATCCCATCGCTCCGCTAGTTGATCGAAAAAATTTTGTTCCTTCTTACTCATTGATCCTCCGTGTTACTTACAGTTTTCAGGTCAAAGTCCCAGCATAATCTTTCTATTGTAGAAAATTTATCAGTAACACCATTTTACATGCCTTGTTTTCCGGGGTAATTTTCCAAAATAATACGATGATCCATCAACAATAGTTCTTTGATTCGTCCCTCGAACATTTTCTGAAAACCATAGATGTTCTCCAAATATACTTTGGAATCTTTTGAAACTACTTTATCCACACTCTCCATGAGCAATTCCTCTTCTCCATTTTCGTACAAATAAGCATTGGCATCACACATGTTAACTCCTCCAAATCCTTTAATCTTAATAAGTAATTTGACCCCAAAATTGGGCAAATGGTTTATTGATGCGAGCCGACAAAAATGAGGTTAACCTCACATCACGTATAGCCCTTTGCGGTGAGCCTTGAGATATTTAGTGCAGTATTTATCCTGTCCCAAAAGAGCCTGTGATGCATAGACCATCCCCATCATCGCTTTGTCGGTCGGATTTAGAATGTAGCCATCCATCCCTACCGTCATGGTCTGAACAACGAAGAGCCTATTTAAAACTCCCCTATTAGGTAGTCCATAGGATATGTTGCTTAAACCACAAGTAAAGTGTACTTCCGGAAACTTCGCCTTTAGTAGTCGAATGGCGTTAAGCACTTCTACACCATAGTAGTCATTGGTACTCAGCGGTTTAATCAGCGGATCAAGGTAGATGTCATTCTGGGGAATGCCGTCATTCTCCAAAGACTGGACCAAACCGGTAGCGATACGCAGCCTGTCTTCAGCTGTTTTGGGCATGCCCGCATCCTCAATGCAAAGAGCTACAATTCTGGCCTTAAACTCTTTTACCAGATGGATAACAGCGTTATAGCGTTTCTGCTCAGCACTGAGGGAATTGATCATGGGCTGATAGCCTGGTTTTAGCAAGCTCAGACCTACCTTCAGGACCGACTCATCGGGGCTGTCAATGCATAATGGCATTGATGTCACTTGCTGAATGGTTTCCACAAGCCACTTCATGATCTCAAGTTCTTGCCCAACCATATTGCCACAGTTTACGTCAAGGTAATTGGCACCGGCCGCTTCCTGATCTTTAGCCACCTGCTGAATATATGCCGCATCCCTAGCTTCAACCGCTTCTCGAATCTTCTTGCGGCTAGTATTGATCAACTCGCCAATAATTAACATTCAATCATCCCCCGCTAAATTATACAAATGTTAAATGGAATGTTGCCGAAAGACTTTTTGATAAGAGTCACAATAAATATCTTTGTTCATAATAAGACGTGCCGTGGCAATTGCATCTACCAATGGTTCATCTAACACATCAAGAATGGCTGAATCGAGACCGGCCGCCATGGCCATGATGGCAAAAGTCCGGTTAATAATCGGTCGATGGGGTGTTCGCTGTGATACGTTACTCAGACCGATTACAGTCCGGGGTGCCGGATTGGATAAAGTCTTAATCTGACGAATAGTTTCCAGTACTTCAACGGCGTGTTCTTGGGCAACGTTGACTGGTAATGCAATGGGATCAAGGTACAGGTCTTCAAAAGGAAGTCCATAGGCATCAGCATTGGCTACCAGTTCCATGGCAAAAGCGGCCCGATCCTCGGCACTTTTTGGGACACCTTTGTTGTTCATGCATAGACCAATGATCGCGGCCTGATGCTCGACAGCCAAAGGAAAGAGGCGATCAATTTCGTTTTGCTCACATTTGCAAGAATTGATCATCCCGGGGTGCTTAAGAATTTTAAGCGCCGCCTCAACGGCGTCCAAGTTGGTACAATCAAGGCAAAGTGGTAAATCAGTGACTTCTTGAACAACCTCGGACATCCATTTTAGCGTTTTGACCTGATCCTCAGCTTTCGGTCCAGTATTAATATCCAAATAATGCGCACCGGCAGTTTCTTGTTGCTTGGCCATATCCTGGATTGGTCTCGGATCCCATTCAGCAACCGCTTTCCCGATAACTTTGAACATGCCGTTAACTTTCTCCCCAATTAATATCATCGGTTAATCCTCCTCGTTTTTTACATTTTTTTAGATTGCTTGAGGGGCCATTAATTCCGCAATGTTTTTTTGGGCTAAATTAATGGCTTCCGGATGACGCATAACGATAATGTGAATACCGCCTTGCAGCAAGGCCGTTGCAGTCATGGCCTCCCAGAGAATGCCCCGTTCAGCTTGCTTTCCAAAAGACGGAAACTCATTTTCTGGCGCATTAGCCTCTTTGGCACGCCAAGCCTCATAGCCTACGCTAGCAATTACCGGTGTGGACAGCATGCTATCACCCTGTAAGGCACCGAGGCGTTCGCGTTCAAGAATCGAGTAGGTATATTCAATGCCATATCCCAACGCACCTGCACCGGGATCGATGATAATTCTATCCAGACCTAGTCCCATTTCGGTGATAAGTATATTTAGTTGCTTGCAGATATTAATATCGCAAGGAGTCAGAGCAATCACGTTATGATGGTGTACCATAGCAGCCGCCACGATGGATTTGTAATTGTCTTTCCCGGCAACCCCAAGCAGCAAATTTTCACCAGCAGCAGCCTCAGCCACCGCTGGCATCACCTGGTTATCCTTTTCATCATTGCCACAGCCAACAACGATCAGCGGCACACCGACCGCAGCCAGAACGTCTTTAACAATTTTGACGCACTGCTTTGTTGTATAGTTCTCTAAATCCGGATCGGCACCGCTAAGTTTTAAATAGATTAATTGAGCGCCATAATCTTCAACGCACTTTTTTGCCCAGGCGGCAGGATCTGACAACACATCCGCAAAAGGCTCTTTGACGATTTCGTTCCATTGCTCCGGGACACGGCTTTGCACTTCCATGGCGATGACCGGTTGATTGGGAAAGTTCCCTTCAAACTGTAGAAAGGGCAGTGCCGTATCTCCCCCAACAGTAACAACGCTGGTGCGAGTACCACCTTGTTCTTGGGTAGCTCCGATGGTTACCGTGTTGATCTTTCCAGTATTTCTTTCTTTCATAATCTGTAAGGCCATAATAAAACTCCTTTCTTTTTCTATACCTTTACTTTGTCGCATATTTCATAAGCTGCGCTCACCGCCGCTGAATCGGCCGGCAACTTGGCAAGCGGTTTACCTTCAAGGTCATAGCGCCCCACTTCCGCATCATAAGGAATAGTGCCGATTAAAGTTAAACCAGTTGCAGTAATTTCTTGCTGTAAAGCAGCGATATCTCCTGGTTGATTTTTGTTGATCACCAAGTAGATTTCTTTAATATGTGTTTTTAACGTTTTCACTAGGGCATGAACCCGACCTGCCGATCGAATAGCTCGGGCCGAAGCGTCACTTACAATGAATAGTATGTCAATATCATTGGTTACGCGGCGGCTAATATGCTCCATGCCAGCCTCGTTATCCATGATTATATAGGCATAATTGCTAACCATGTTTTCCAAAAGTTTGCGCAGGATGTTATTGGGAAAACAATAACATCCTGGTCCGTCAGGTCCGCCCATTACTAATAGATCCACATCCTTGGTTTCCAGCAGGGCGGATTGGAGCTTGTATTCAATGAAAGTCTCTTGGGTCATTCCTGCTGGTAATCCCGATCCTGCGGCCGCTTTCGTCTGGGCAATAACCTCGGAAATGGTTTCGCCTAAGGTTAATCCCAGCGTTTCATTTAAGTTAGCATTAGGATCGGCGTCGACAGCTAGGATTGGCCGTTTTTGATGTTCGATCAAATAACGAATAAGTAATGAAGTAAACGTTGTTTTGCCTGTTCCCCCCTTGCCCGCTACAGCAATCTGTTTTGCCACAATACATTCCTCCTCAATTACGGTCTGCTAACTACCAACCGATGGAAACAAGTTGAGATCGGTATGGGGTAAGAATAACGCAGAAATGAATTCCTCCATAAATAAATTCCCAGCTGATAGTTCCACATAGGTAATACTTTCAGCCAATTGTTGCGCCACTTCCAGTGCTGCAGACGAGATAAGAGCGGTTAGAGCACCATTTATTGAAGTATTGCCTAAGAAACAGTATTTAGCTGAGCCAAGATCAGGCAATAATCCGATTTCGACGGCATCTTCGATGTTAAGATAGCTGCCGAAACCTCCAGCAATGTAAACTCGTTCAATGCTGGACATGTCCAGATCCACACTTTTTAACAGGCTCCGCATCCCCGCGTATATCGCACCTTTGGTTCGCAACAAACTTTTTATATCTGCTTCGGTAATCACAATATCACGTTCGCCTCCCGCCGTTTCGTCCGCCCATGCCAGCACAAATTGTTTTCCAGCGTCCAAGCGGCGAATACGCGCCGTCAGCACATCCTGAATCTTTCCCGCCCGATCGATTATTCCGACTTTGCGCATTTCCGCCAGCACGTTAATCAGTCCAGAACCGCAGATACCTAATGGCTGTATTTCACCAATGGTCGAATAATTTACCGTAAAAGTATGAGGATCAATAGTCAGTCGTTCGATGGCGCCCTGCATAGCTCGCATACCACAAGTGATTCCGGCTCCCTCAAAAGCCGTGCCAGCAGAGCAAGCACAACTTACCAACCAATCTTGATTTCCCAAAACCATTTCCCCGTTGGTGCCGATGTCCATAAACAGTGTCAGCTTTTCTTCCTTAGCCATACCGTTAATCAAGACTCCAGCGACGATATCTCCCCCAACATAACTGGCCACCGCGGGGAAACTAAAGACGACCGCGTTAGGATGAACATTCAGTCCCAATTCTTTCGCTTTGGCAACAGGAAAACAATTTGCAGCAGGCACATACGGCTCCAAGCGGATATAACACGGCTGGATGCCGAGCAAAAGATGAGCCATGGTGGTATTTCCTGCCGTAACAATTACCCGAATATCCGCTATGTCAATTATATATTTGTCGACGAGATTCCCTATCAAGTAATTGATTGTTTCGATCACAGCCTTTTGTAATTTTTCCAAACCGCAACTTTCATCACTGGCGTAAATGATACGAGTAATAACATCGCCGCCAAATTGAGCCTGCCTATTATGAGTTCCTTCTTGACCAATAACGCTACCGGAAAGCAAATCAACCAAATAGACAACAACAGTTGTCGTCCCTACATCAACGGCAATCCCAAACAAGCAGGCCTGATGGTTGTGAGAATCAATGCTGATAACATGGGCTTTTCCTGCGATTTCTACATAGGTGACATCTACGTTCCAGTTACTACTGCGCAAAATATCAGCTAAGAACCGTATCTGACTAAGATCAAGTTCCACATCCCTGTCGGTGAATTTCCGCAACGCCATGAGCAACCGGCTGGCATCGCTGCTAGGGTCGGTCAGACTTGGCGGAGTTAGTTGGAGGCAAACTTTCTTGCACAAGGGATCAAAACGAAAGAGAGACGGCAATTCAGACACGGTTCCTATTACAACTTGATTTCCCGTCAACCGCGATTCGGGGGGGATTTCGACTACAACATCCCCGACCACTCGCGTCTGGCAAGCAACAGATAACTCTCCATGCATAACTGTCGTTGTCTGCACCGACCCGCTTACCACCTTGAGCAGACATTTGCCGCACGTACCTTCACCGCCACAGGTGCACTGCATCTCAAGTTTGGCTAGGCGCGACGCAGTAAGAAGATCGGTTCCGGCATCCACTTCAACTTGGATATTATCGGATTTAAAAAACACGCTGTGCTTTGGCACAAAATACCTCCTCGTTGCAGTCTTCATAGTGCTCTTGATTTTATTTTATAAACTTATCCGGGCTGGGCGGGTTATGCCACAAAAATGCTTTTAAAGAAAATGTGCTTTGGCAAATGCCGGAATACCAGCGGCCTCCTCTGGTCCAACCAGCACGTTCCAACCGGATTTTTCTTTCAATTTACCGCTGAGGACGGCGGTATGTCCGGGAATAACACAGGTGGTATGATTGATCTTGCTTTTTATGCCAGAACTTTCGAGAAATTCGGCGATGGAATCAGCAGTAAACTTGCCTGACGCCCACGAGGTAAGAATCGAGGTGCCATCAGTATCTACAGGCAGTATATATCCCGGAATCTTACTTCCCGACACTTCACCCTCAACCGCAAAATAAGTAAGGGCGAAGTTTGTGCATATATATACGGGGGAATCAGGAGTAACCGCGCCGATTTCGTAAATTTTTGCTTCAACGGCAATCGGTTTTTGCGGATCAGTATAAACATTTTGTCGCCAGGTCAACAGGGGTAAAATTTGCGATTTTTCATCAGCTTTTACTACAATAATGCTGGCGAATTTGGCTATATACACGCCAGCTTGGATTACTTCTTCCCGTGGATCATCAGAAGTAGTAAAGGTAATAGTCGGATAACCTAGTGGACGAAATTTCTTTTTGATCGACAAACGACGAATTTGAGTCTGATCAGCCAATACCTGAGAAGTAGTCCGGCTACCAGTATCAATGACCAATTCTTTGTAAAGAGGAGCGACCTTCTCTACCAACGCGGCGGTATCAGCCAAATTATTTCCTTTTACAACAACAGGGCAATTATAGGATTTCGCCAGTCCAATTACCTGTTCATAATTATCGGCTGTAGCAGCATAAATCAGCGGTCTATTGGCCGAAACTACCGACAATGCCGCTTCCAGAGCCGCTATATTATTGCTGATCAAAACAAGCGGAAAATCAGTCTGAGAAGTAACTTTTTCGATAGTATCCTTATATTTCGCAGAGTCGTGGGAAGCATTAACGACAGCGATAAGATTAACGCTCAATTCTTGACCGACCCGCTCCACTTTCAAATCGTTAATTTTGGCAATTTTGGCCGCCAGCAAATCCGCTGATAGCGTATCATCCACTGAGACAGCAAAAGCCGTGGGGTGGAAAAAGGTTTTATCATGCCGAAAAATAACAGTCTCGTCACCTAATGCCAGCGCCTTTTCGCCTACCCCTACCTTAACCAGACGGATTGGCGGAGCGCCTGCTGCTCCAAGTATTTCTTTTGCCTCTTCTGATACATAGGGGCAACTTTCTAAGGCGGCCTTCCCTGAAGCGATTGACATCGCAAAAGCCATACAGGTGGCTACGCCACATTCCTTACAATTTTTCTTGGGCAATTGCTTAAAAATATCCAAACCTGTTAAAGCCATGTCGTTCTCCTTCCTTCAATTACAGAATGGTATAAATTTCTAAATGCTATTATCAAAGCCTAAAAAATAGCAGGCTACTTCATAGGCTTTGAACCTAAATTAGAGGATCCATAGTGAGAGCCGGATGGTGCTTTTCCTCAAGATAGGGAAGTATTTCCTCCATCGTGCAGCTAACCGATTCATCGGCGATCTGGTCGACGAACCCTTCACCCAAGCCGTGCTTAACGGCTTGCTCGGTTAAATCGGCTCGCAGGAATTCTTTCAGTTCTTTCGGCATCCAAACGATCCGGGCAATACCGCCGTCAGCCGGAATAAACTTATCGCTGACGATATACCGCCGTCCAATGCCCATGAAACCGGGCGCCTGGAGACCCCCGCCGACAGCCCCGGCCAGCGTCGAAAATGACATGCCACAAGGAGTGTCACCGGCGAATTCCCGGGTGGTAACCATAATTCCATTGGCTTCCGGCGCAATAGCTACGATAGCCTCAAAACAGCCGCAAGAAGTCATGGGGCGGTCCATTAGCGTATAGAGATTGACTTCTTCCAGCGCACGATTAGAAGCATTATAAAGATAGGAGTTAACGTTTTGCCACATGCCTTTTTCAGCATCCAGACATGCACCTTTTTCAATCGGCTGATTCGGGCCGGTAGGTGTAATCTCATTGGAAGCTTTGGCATCCAGCCAACTGACTGCTCCACACAAACCAACCCGTTCGGGTGTTACGATACAAACGTGGTTGGGAGCGAAAGATTGACAAAGAATACATGAATAGAAAGTATCCACAGCTTCGTCATTGAGACCTTTGAGTCGAGCATCGCGAGCGGCATACTTTTTGCGAGCGATTTTGATTTTTTCTTCAACAATAGCTTGGTCGGTAATGAGTGTAACCTGGACACGATCCACAATGGCCGGATAGTCTGACTTTAACTTGGCAATCAGAATTTCACCATAATCACGAATCTTGAAACCTACCGCCGCCGCTCCCTTGCTAATTCTCAGCCACGCCAAATCTCTTTGTCCCACATGCCAAAGTCCTTCACCGTAGTTGACGAAGTAGTGAATGCGACGCTCAAGAACTCCTTCGAAGTCCTCCTGCATTTTGCGGCCATAAATATTGACCATAATGGCAAGGGGCAGACGATCACCTTCTTTGACATCGGTAATTTCGGGACCGATAACAGTAATCTTGCCGTCTTCAATTGCATCAGCGTCAACCATGGTAACCAATTCAAAGGCGGTTGTCTTATTACCGCCAAATTCGAGGTAAGTATCGGAGCGTCGGATACTTTCACCTTCAAAAGCCGGACCAATCGTGATTGGCACGGGAATATCAACAATTTTGAGTTTTATGCCCCGCAATTCAAGTGCTAATTTAACCATTTCGTCGTAATCGGGCTCAGAGACAAACCAGTCGGGAATCTCTTCAGCCAAAGACTGGTCAGTAACCACCGGGAAACCCATGGCGACGGCGCCCAGTTCGGCGGCGATTTTGACTTCATCAAATTCGCCCAACGCTAAAACAAAAGCGGGTACTCGGCGACACTGATAATCAAGTTGTTGCTGTCGCTGCCCCGGTTTAATGCCGCCAAAAGCCAAACCGGCCCGATAAGCAAAGTTGACGGCATGAATCGCCGCTGTGAAATTTCCCACAGGGAAAGCGAGATAATCAGCCCCGAGTTTCACATTCTCTTCTAGTAGTTGTTCGATAATTTCATTAACCAAAAAAATCATCAAACCCTTAGACTGCAGGTTTTTAATAAGTTTAGCCGCTTCTTTTGAAGTACGCGCTTTGCCGATAATAACGGCAACCCCCGGTATGGTGCCATCGACAAGAGGCACACCAGACTTTCGCAAAATTGAGTCAGGCAAAAATCCGGTCCAAGGCGCTTTTTCGGGTTTTTCTCCATTGAGATAACGCAACGCTTCAATAATTTCGGCAGCATAGTGAGTGGCTTCACCGTTCAACTTAGCGTTCTCAAAAGTCAGTTCTTCCCGGATATGACTAGATCGGATGCGACTGAGAATCGGCGGCAAATCCCCTAGCATATCGACTTCTTCACCGCTAAGAGCGGTAATGACCGGCAATCGATAAGCCGTATCAGGATATTTGACCGGGGTCGCGGCGCCATATTCTTTGATCGCTTTTTCCAAAAGTATTTGAGCATAACTGGTGGCAATGACTGCCCCTTCATAAGTGGCCTTAAATAATGCAGTTGACACGATTTTCCCTCCCAGTTTCGTACTGTCTGTATCCTTGAAACCGTCTACTCATTTGTCGCATACTTGGCAATAGCCTCACTCCGAACCCGGAATTTCCAGGCCCGTTCATCAAGAGCAGCTAACAGTTTCTTCGCAGCTTTTTCATAGTCGGTTTCCATAATAAAGTAGCCACCGAAGACATCCTTGGCGATTTTCGTTAAAACACCATGAACAAGATCGCTACCGGTAACAGGCGCAATCACGCCGATATGGACAGGTATGCCCATGGCTACATTCCAGGAGCCAATAGCCACAGCTTTTTCGGACATAGGCTCAGGTGCAGAAGCCACAAATGGAACGGCCGGAGTATCTACACCCAGTTCTTGGGCCATCAAAGTGAGCAAATTACTGGCGCGAGAGTTATCGACGCATGAGCCCATGTGAAAGATTAACGGCAGTTCGGTCTTAAGATTGGCTTTTTCACCAATCCGCTGCAAAAATTTCTTCAGCCCAAGACCCGCATAAGCTTCAACCGCCTCATGTGTCAACAGCCCATCCATGGCGTAAGCTTGCCCTGCACAACCAGTCGAAATCATAAATACATCATTGGCCGCTAACTTTTTGGCAAGTCCTAAATGATTTTGGTTGTGAACGCCTTTGAGATTGTTACAGCCACAAAATAGCGCCACTCCCTTTATTTCACCCGTCTTAATCGCATCAGTCAATACACTAACTGGATGTTCCGCGTTGACTGACCCAAAGATGTCCAGAATAGCCTCCAGGCTAAAACCGGCGATAACTTTGTTTTTCAAATCAGGCCGGTTAACCTTATTCGGGTCGCGACTCTTGAATGTTTCAATAGCCAGACGAATAATGGTCCGGGCACTTTCAACTGCATGTTCTTCATCGAATTCAACATGATAAGAACCAGGGATTTTGCTGATAGGCATGGTTGTAACAACTTTAGTATGAAAGCACTCCGACAGGCTACGCAGGCTGGGCATGATACATTGTACGTCAACAACAATCGCATCAACCAAACCGGTCATAATGGCCAATTCCTGGGTAGCAAAGTTGGTAGCTATAGCAATACCCTCCCGGCCCAAAACTTCATTGCCTGTACAACAGATACCGGATAATTTAATACCTTTGCTGCCGACGGCTTTAGCTTCCTCCTGCATCTCCCGGGCGACAGAAACAATGATTTGACTAAGCAGTGGGTTGTGCCCGTGTACGCAAATGTTGACCATTTCGGGGTCAAGAACGCCTAAGTTCGCCTCTGATATCACAGGAACCGGAGTACCAAACAAAACGTCAGATAGATCAGTTGCAAGCTGCATACCATCATAGTCACTAAGCGCAGCTTTCAGACCACCAAAAATAATGTTGACGGGATCGCTGTCATTGCCAACGTGAGTTTGGTGTAATAATTCGGCAATTGAACCATTAATGCTAGACGGCATAATTGCAGTATCATAAAATTTCTGTTTACGGCCTTCCGTAATGGTTGTTTTAGTCCAAGTGCAAGGAGTGTTTTCCTGACGACCAAAGTCCTTCAGCGCTTCCGTAGCTACTCCTTTGGCCACTTCATTGGCAGACTTTCCTGCTGTTTCGATACCGATACGCTCGGCTACTTTCATCAGTTTAGCCTCATCAGTAATCTTATAGTCCTTGGCGTGTCCTTCGGCAACATGAAGAACGGTTGTTGCAATATGTCTCCCGTGATCAGAGTGAGCCGCAGCGCCGCCAGCGATAAGGCGAACGGTGTTTCGGGCTACGATAGTATAGTCCTGTGCCCCACAAATTCCTTTGTTAGCACCGAGTTTTTGAGGAATGATACGGCAGGGGCCTTGCATACAAATCCGGCAACAGATACCAGTATTACCAAATTTGCACTTGGGTTCTTGGGCTTTTGCCCGATCAAAACTGGTTAGATAGCCGATTTTCTTAGCCTGAACCAGCATTTGTCGTGCGGCGGGGTCGACACTAAATTTTTCGAACTCCATTTCCGACATGCGTTTACCTCCCTGTTTTCGTGAAACTATTTTATTTTCTCAAATATATTCGGATTCCTTTTCCTTTGAGAGAGAAAGGAATCTGCTATATTTAAAAATCTATTGGGATATTCAGCCGATAAGGCGATCATAAATTGCCCGAATTTCTCTACCCACAGGATCTTTACTGTCCGTGACATCCACCGGACCGTCCATTGCTGCAGTGAGTATCGCTTCATCAAAGGGCAGCCAGCCAATCATCTCCCCTGCTTCAAACTGTGATTTTACGAATGCTTCATCCTGTTTGTTACGAAGCCTGTTGCCGACAATCTTTATATTTTTAATGCCAAGATCAGTCGCCAATTTTTTTACTACTTTGGCCGTTTGCACGCTGTTCTTGGTAGGCTCGGTCACGATCAGCATAACATCAACCCCTTTGGATGTACCACGGGTTAGGTGTTCGATGCCAGCACCCATATCGAGAACGACAACATCCTGCTTGCCAAGAAGCAACGAATCTATCAACGCGTGTAAAAAAGTGTTTTCCCTACAGTAACAGGACGAACCCCCTTGCTTTATTCCCCCCATACGAAAAAAATAAATATTGCCTTGCTGTAAGCTATAATTATCAAGAATGTCATCGACTTCCGGGTTGAGCGTGTAAAAAGCACCGCCACCGCTCCGGGACCTAATGACCTGTTGCATTTCTATAATCGGATTCATCTTAGTCAAGACATCCTCTGGAATTCCTAAAGCACTTCCTAAACTAGAATCAGGATCGGCATCTACTGCGTACACTTTGTAACCATTACAGGCAAACAGTCGTGCTAGGTTTGCAGCAATGGTCGTTTTACCCACTCCACCTTTACCAGACACTGCAATTTTCAACATCATACCCCCTCGTATAACTATTACTCATTATCTACCTTTGTCGGTCTGCAATCTTTTGTTGCTCCTCCAATGCTTTGCATATCTTAGTCAATTTACCAGCGCAATAGGCAGTGGCAACTACCAAGTCCTCAGTAGGGAGATATTGAGGGGCGGTGGCATCAAATAACACGGTAGCACGAGGTAAAAATTCTTCATCGCCGCTCCACAGGCCGAAAACAACAGGCAAGCGGGGCAGCACGTTAATTTGTACCCCGTAATCGCCGCATGAAAACTCGGTACCGCCTAGAGCTGTCCCCGCTTTCAGAAGCATAGCTGGTTTCTTGCCAAAGACGCTAAGTAAATAATTAATTACCCTGTTACTGAATGACTGAAAATAGATCAGACCACCTTCTGGAATTTCTCTAAAAGATATCCATTGATTTCGCAATGACCGCCCGGAAGCACGAATAAGATAGTGAAGTAGAATTATTTTGATCGTAGTCGGCACTGATTCGGTTTTCGCTGCATACAGCACCTTTCCGGCAGGAAAACTAATTTTATACTCTTCATTGGTGTACGTAAGAAAAAAATTTTGCGTAGCAGTTTCAAAATGGCTGCCGCTCGATACAGCCATATCTAGGGGGTCCCAGCGGCAAAAATCGTTGCAGGCATTCTGGTATGCTAATTCATAAGCCTGTTTGAGATTATCCGATTGTACATCTTGTACATTGTTCATAAGCACGATAATTTCACCTCTTGCTGACGTTCAGTTATTTCTGTAATCTACTAACTGATTACACATAATCTATATGTATATACATATTTTTCTCTGCGAGTTTTTTGAATTCCTGCCAAGCTAGATATCATTTTTTGCATTTTTTTAAATTATTTTAAAACTTTCACTTAGCAAAAACTGTTCTTTTAATATTAACTAACTTCAGTTTGAAAATAATCAACAAAGATATTAGACAACATCCGTATGTAATTAGCAAAGCATCTGTTTTCTAATCTTGGCGTATTCTTCGACAACATATTGTTCCGCCCAGCGTTGATCGTCAATTTTCTCCACTTTTACCGCACAATGCTTATATTCTGGTGTCTTAGAAACCGGATCCAAGTGATTAATTGTCAGTTCGTTACAAGCCCCGATCCACCAATGATACGTCATATACACGGCACCTTTTCTCACACGTTCTGTCGCCATAATTCGCGATATGACCCGGCCGCGGCGGGATGATACCCATACCAGCTCCTGATCTTCCACTCCCAATTTTTCCGAATCTTCAATGCTCATTTGCACATGTCCGGGCTCATCGGCCAATTGTTGCAAAGCTACGCAGTTACCGGTCATGGTTCGGACTGAGTAATGGCTGATTTCTCGCACTGTGCATAGAATGAATGGATATTCCTGATCAGGACTTTCCAGAGGTGGGCGCCAATCCACAGCAAATAGCTTTCCTTTGCCGTTGACAGTATTGAAGCGATTTCCGCTATAAAGATACGGTGTTCCCGGATGTTTTTCATCCGGACAAGGCCATTGTATTCCGCCCAGTTCTTCTAAACGTTGGTATGTAGCACCAGCATACATAGGACATAGTCCAATCATCTCTGTCCATATTTCTTTTGTGTCTGCATACTGCATTTGATAGCCCATTTCCTTAGCAATTAATGAAATAATTTCCCAGTCAGTTTTGACATCGCCCTTGGGTTCTACTGCTTTGCGGAATTGCTGAAAACCGCGGTCAGCGGTAGAATACACTCCCTCATGCTCCCCCCAGGAAGTAGCCGGCAATATTACATCGGCGTGCAATGCAGTTTTATTCATAAAGATATCTTGAACTATAACCAGTTCCAGTTTGTCCAGAGCATGGCGCAGGTGAGCTACGTCTGGATCGCTTTGTGCCGGATCTTCTCCCATAATATAATAGGCTTTTATTTTTCCGGCATCTACCAACTCTGGTACTTGCGTTATATCATACCCTACATTGGCCGAAAGGGTTTCCACCTTCCAGGCTTTCTGGAATTTTTCTCTGGCTTGTGCATCTGTCACCGATTGATAACCAGGGAATAGATTGGGAAGCACCCCCATATCACAGGTACCCTGAACATTGTTTTGTCCTCGAACCGGGCCTACGCCGACATTGGGTCGACCATAATTGCCTGTCAGCAATGCTAGTCCAGACAGTCCCTTGACCACATCTACCGCTTGCCCAAACTGTGTTACACCCATACCCCAAAGAATGAAAGCACTCGGAGCAGCGGCGTACATGCGCATGGCCTCACGGACTTTCATCGCGGGGACACCGGTAATTTTCTCGGCATACTCAGGGGTGTACTTAGATACTAACACCTTATATTCCTCAAATCCTTCAGTATAATTGGCCACATAATGTTTATTGTACAGTCCTTCCATAATCAGAACATTCGCACATGCGTTTACCAGGGCCATATTGGTGCCATTGTTGATGGGCAACCACAAATCGGCAATTCGCGCCGCCTCGGTATATCGAGGATCGGTAACAATAATTCTGGCACCTTTTTCCTTGGCCTTGATAATCCGTCGGGCTACTACCGGATGTGATTCGGCTGCATTATAACCGAAAATAAATAGGCACTTGCTGTCTTCTATTTCCGGTATTGAATTGGACATGGCGCCATTGCCTAAAGTATAGGCAAGACCAGCCACTGATGGCGCATGGCAGAGGCGGGCACAATGATCAATATTATTCGTGCCCAGTACCGCTCTGGTGAATTTTTGCAACACGTAGTTGGCTTCGTTTCCCGGTCCACGAGCCGATCCGGCCACCATAATTGCATCCGGACCGTACTTATCCTTAATCGCCTGAAGTCGGTTCGCAGTAAAATGAATGGCTTCTTTCCACGAAACTGCCACGAATTCGCCCGACTTTTTTAGTAATGGCTTGGTTAAGCGCTTAGTTAGCCGCCGCGTATCATTTAGAAAATCCCATCCATAATAACCCTTTAAACATAGAGTCCCTTCATTCGTACGGCCATCAGCCGGTTCTGCACTGATAATCGCATGGTTTTCCACAATTAAATTAAGTTTACAGCCACCGCCGCAATATGGGCAAACCGTCAGTACTTTTTCAACCATCTTTATACCTCCCTGCCCCGATTGATTATTGTTTGAAAGAAATACGCGACAGTTCCTCGGCGCAAGCCAGCCTTCTTTTTTTGACATGTTTGGACATAGCCGTGCCTTCGATCGGCTTGAATGCCTGCATCGGGCAAACACCAGCACAAGCGGGACCTTCCTGCCGGTTAATACACAAATCGCATTTCAAAGCCACAATTCTTTCTTTTTCGCGTGCACCATTGCCATCAACAATTTTGAGGCCAGTTTGCTGAATTTTTTCGCCTTTTAAAACCTGTGGAACAAGCTCTATCACACCAAAGGGGCACGCTATTATGCAGTTTTTGCAGCCAATACACACTTCGGTATTTATTTGGATGGTATGATCCTTGTTTATAATCGCTTGAGATGGACAAACATTGGCGCAAGGTGCATCCTCACAATGATGACACTGGACCGGAACACTGACAGTGGCAGTCTTAACCACCCGCAGCCGCGGAGTAAAATCCCGGTCCAGCGAACCCGTTATCAGCGCGTCTGCCGGTGAGTGCGCCAACACGCAGGCAATTTCACAAGTACGACAACCAATGCATTTGTTCGGGTCTGCAACGATAAATTTGTTCATCAAAAATCGCTCCCTCATCATTCTGTAGTGCAAGATACGAGTCTAATGGAAAAATTTCCATCCCCTGTCAATCGTCCACAAGCACCCGTTCTGTATGCGTATAGACATGAAACCAGTCCCCTTTTGCTATGCAAATGAGGGTTATGCCCAATTTCAAAGCCATATCTATTGCTAGTGAAGTCGGAACTGACCGGGCTACCACCACTGGTACGCCCATCTTGCTTACTTTAAGAATGATTTCAGACGAAACACGACCGCTAAACACAATTATTTTGTCGGCAGGGCTTACCCCACATTCAAGACATTTGCCATACAGTTTATCAAACACATTATGCCGACCAATATCTTCAGCAAAGTACATCAGCGTTCCGTCGTCAGCAAGAGCTCCGCTGTGCACGCCATATGTGACCCTATGTGTTTCTGAAGCTTGCTCCAGCATGCGAACATAGCTGTTGATGTCTTGGACTCGGACACGAAGCTTACTTTCGATCAATTTGGATACACGCGCATCGTTTGCAAAATAAAACTCAGCCCGCCCCCGCCCGCAGCAAGCCGTTAGACAGCGTTTTAAATACATTTGCCCGGCATTGTGCGGTACTTTTTCTGCTTCGACCCAAATCAAACCACGTTCGCTATCCACCGTAAACTGAGTCAAATCCTGAATGCTGGCAATCATTCCTTCGGAAATCAGAAAGCCTAAAACTAAGTAGCGCTGATCTACTGGTGAGCACAGCATTGTCACCAATTCTTTGCCGTTCAAAAATAACGTCAACGGCTTTTCCTCAGACACCATATCTCGAACCGGAACCAATCTTTCATTCATCGCTTTTAGCGCAGGATAAGCTTGTACGCCGAATATTGTCGTCTGCATTTTAACACCCTCTATGATCGTATTTCGAATCCTGCTAAATTATTCTGGCGGACAACCAACTCCATGTCCGTGCCAAGGAAGCCCTCCACACAAACCAGCTCCTAACACTTATTTTCTCGACGTATATTGGGTATGTAACAAATGATGTGATTCATGTCCCAGCGGTTCTCCCAAAAAAAACTTATAAAGCTTTTGAACATCCGGATTATTATGAGATTCTCGTATTCGCAAATTTTCATCATGAGCATATGTATTCGCCGCTCTGCCAACATAAGCGCCGGGCCTGTCGGATGGCAGGAGAACCTTTGGTTGGCCGCCTCCGCTCACACAGCCAGCTGGACAACACATAACTTCCATAAACTGAAAATCAGCCTTACCTGCCTTAATTTGCTCCATAACCGTCTTCGCATTCTTAAGACCTGATACAACGACAACTTTCAATGTCCAGTTACCAACTTTTACACTGGCCTTACGTATCCCCGCGCCGCCACGGACAGAACGGATGCTGATCTCCGGTATCGATTCCCTGGTAATCAATTTATAACTGGTACGCAGCGCGGCCTCCATAACCCCACCAGACACACCGAAGAGGCTGGCCGCTCCGGTGTAAGTCCCCAGCGGTTTGTCGAATTCTTCCTCCGGTAAATGGAGAAAGTCGATTTCGGCATCTTTAATTAATTGCGCCAGTTCTCGCGTTGTAATGACCACGTCTACATCGCGATAACCACTATCATCCATTTCCGGTCGACCACATTCGAATTTTTTGCAAGTGCAGGGCATAACTGAAATGCTAAAAACCCGCTCCGCCTCTACCCTATCGACTTTCGTGCCATAAGTCTTGAATATCGCACCGGCCATTTGTTGCGGTGACTTGCAACTCGAAAGATGGGGAATTAATTCCGGATAGGTCTGCTCGACATACTTCACCCAGGCGGGACAGCAGGAAGTGAACATCGGCAACGTGCCACCAGCAGTCACTCGCTGAATGAGTTCGGAACCTTCTTCCATAATCGTCAGATCAGCGGCAAAATTTGTGTCGTAAACCCTGTTACAACCAAGTTTTCTTAACGCCGCCGCTATTTTCCCAGGTACTAGGCTACCCCAAGGTAGACCGAATTCTTCCGCAATTGCTACCCGAACGGCAGGAGCGCACTGTACCATTGTGAACAGTTGAGAATCAGCCAGAGCAGCTTTGACTTTTAGCGCATCGCCGCAGTTGTATGATGCGAATAACGGTTCTTTCACTGACGAAAGCAGCCCGCGTTCCGCAATTTTTTGTTCACGTGGCGCGATATCCTCGTCAAAGATAGAAGCATAGGCACTGCAAATTTGAACGCACTGACCACAGGCAACGCAGCGTTCTTGACAAATTGTCTGTGGCTGTCCTTTTTGACCTTTAATGGCATCGACTGGGCAAATTGCTACGCAGCGCTGACACCCTGTACACAGTTCCTGATCAATATGAATAATGCGAGCGACATCTGCCGTAGTCATACGGACAATATCTTCATCCATGCTAAGTCCTCCTGTTGTCATGAATCTGATCTCGTTCATTATTCAACAAATTTCTTTACATAGTTCAGCAAATTAACCGCCGCATCCACATTACGTTGTTTCTTTTCCTGTTTGGGTACGATCATTTCCAATGCTTTTTCCGGACATGCCGTGACACAGGCTGGACTAGTGCTCCTACCTGCGCACAAGTCGCATTTACTGGCCACAACCCGTTCTTTTTCCACAAAGCCTTCTGCAGTTTTCACCTTCAGCGTGCTTTGACTGACCATCTCGCCGTCTCTATACACCGGAACAATATCTATTGCTCCGAAAGGACAAACCATCAGACAAGTTTTACAGCCAATACAATCGGTTTCATCAATCACAATTCTGTCATTGATTTGGGTAATCGCCGCCACAGGGCATACTTGGGCACAAGGCGCATTTTCACACTGGCGGCATTGGACGGGCATCGTCACTGCCAGTGTCTTGACCAGATATAATTTGGCAATCAACGGAGTGTCGATCATCCCCGCAGTAACAAACTCCTTATCAGTGTGAGCCACGGAACAAGCCACTTCACAAACCTTACAGCCAATACACTTATTGGGATCGGCCACGACAAATGCATTCAGGTTAGTACTCATTATAGTTGCCTTCTTTCATTGAACAGCGGCATTCTGTACTCGCCCGCATTATGATCATGTGTTCTGATTCTGACTGTGGACACTTTGCTTAGGGTTTTATTTCATTTTTCTTTACTTTTAAATACAATCCATGCTAAATTATAGGTAAATTTATACATTTTAGGGAGATGGGAAAGTGGCATTATTACTAGAAGGTGCTCTAACAATGTTGTTGGAAAAAACTCAATTAGAAGATAAAAATCGTATTCATCTTGAAGAATGTTATCAGCGTGTTTTTGCTGAACCGATGGGATTTCAGGGAAATGGTATGTTATCAGGCATGCTATCTGCCAACGCCTTGCTTGATATTCCAGCAAACAGTGATCGTTTGTTGATCGGAGCAGAAGTAGATGTCAGGTTGTTGGTTAATTAATAACATGTATGCTTTCACTCTATTTTCAGCCTCTCGTAATTGTTTTACAATAACCCAGCGCTTGCTCCTCTAATTACATGCTTTGCAAGAACAGATGATGTTACAGTTCCAACACCGCCAGGTACAGGAGTTATATAAGATACATTGTTTACTGCACCTTCATAATCTACATCGCCGCACAGTTTCCCTACCTGATCCATGTTGATGCCTACATCAATAACAATACCTCCCTGTGATATAAAATCGGCAGTTATCATTTTTGCTTTTCCCGCCGCAGCAATGAGAATTTCTGCCTCTCTACACAGTTCTTTTAGATTACGCGTTCTAGTATGACAGATTGTAACCGTAGCATTTTTCTTTAAAAGCATCATGGCCAAAGGTTTTCCTACAACCAAGCTTCTCCCGATCACAACGACTTTTTTTCCTTCTACAGATATTTTATAATATTCCAGCAGTTCCATAACTGCTGTGGGCGTACAAGGCGCAAAACCACTTTCATCGCCCGAAAAAACCTTAGCAACATTTATTGGATTTAAGCAGTCAATGTCTTTTTCTGGACTTATTATATGCTTAATTATTCTCTCATCAATCTGTTTAGGTAATGGCCGAAACAGTAGTATTCCATGAATGGCTTTATCCGCATTTATTTTGCTAATTTCATGAATAAGCTCAGCCTGCGCTATTGTTTCAGGATATTCAAAAACTTTACAGTTAATGCCAACACTTTCCGCCCGTTTAATTGCACCTTTTTCATAGGCCAGATCAGGAGGCTTAACTCCAAGCCGAATAATACCGAGTCCGGGGATAACCCCTTTATTTTTAAGCTCCCCAACCTCAATGATCATTTTTTCTTTCATTGCGTTTATGACCTCAGAGCCTTTCATAATAACCGTCATTTATTTTCCTCCCGCTGCAGTAAATTTAGATTATTAATTTAAATCCTGATTTATCGCAAGCACTATTTAAGACTCTTCAATACTTTTTCATACACTGCGTCAGCGCGTTTTCCGGATGCTTCAAGCATTTTTTCAACACCTGCATTTATCTCTTCTGCATAAATTCTGTCCTTCATCAGCTTGGTATTGATAAACACATTTAAGCTTGCTCCCATTAAAGCTGATTTACAGAAAAGTACCCCCACACCTACATCACTTAGCGCTATTTTGGTCCCCTTTTCTGCCAGTTCTTCCTGAAGAATAATGGCCTCCACTGCTGTTTCCATAATTTTTATCGGCACGCTACAAGCAAGTTTTAAGCAGTCTTCCATTCGCTTATTCTTATATAGCCTTTCTTCATCGTTGTTGTTAGGTAGTCCATATGCTTTTGAAAGAGGTTCAAAAACTTCCGCATCCTTTTCAACTAAATCCATTAGTGTTTTCTGGATATCATCAGCTTTACTCAGTAAATTCTTAATATCAGCTTGCACGTCGTCATACTTCTTCTTACCTAGTGTAAGATTGGCGACCATGCTTCCGAGGGCCATGCCAATAACGCCAACATAAGCAGAAGCCCCACCTCCACCAGGTACTGGCGCTGACGAAGCCAGTACCTCAATAAAATTCGTACAATTTTTCTCCATTAACATGTATTTAATGCCCTCCTACACACCTCTGTGTTTATCTGTCACCAATATCGGTTTCCTAATTTTGAAATTACATATTTCCCGTAACTGCAGCAATCATCGCTTTTACATTTTCCACTTTGGCATTAGGTGGTATCGAGCAACCAGAAGATAGAATAAAACCCGTACCCATATCCTTAATTAATCTAGTGCAGTAATCATAAACTTCATCAGGAGTTCCAAGCGCCAGTTTTTGAGCTGGTACATCACCTTTGATGCACATATGTCCGCCCAGAACTTCTTTCACTTTATAGATATCAGTACTGCTATCGGTTTCAAATACGCATTTTCCTTTAGGAAGCGAGCGGAAAAACTCAAGATCCCGTCCCCAATTTGAGTCGATATGAATATCAGCTGCCGCTCCCTCTTCAATAATTACTTCTATTGATCCCTTTAAGTATTTCCAAACAAACCGTTCCCAAAGTTTCGGTGAGAAAAACTCACTAGCTCCCCGAGCTGGAGAAAGAAACACTACAGAAGCCTTCGTTGCCCGTATTTGTTGTCGCAACGATTCATTATTTTCTTCTTGAATTACATCAAGAACTGCTTCCACCTTATCAGGCATTTTAAATAAATCTCTCATAAACTTGGGCATCGAACGCCCGCCACTGAGATATTCATTCACTGTAATTGCTACCACCGGACTATATACCAAATAACCGGCGTCTTCGAAATTTTTAACCAATTGGGGAACTTCAGTTAGTTCTTTCATAGCTTCGTCTAGCGGATAACTTAATCTGTTTACAAGATAGTCTTGTAAGAAAGGCTCCCATCCTTTATTGATAATAGTGTCATAATCATCTATAGTCATTACTTCACGCTCATCAAGCTGCCAGAGAGCATCATCAGGCAGTTCACGTCCAGGCAATTTCGCTTTTGCACAAAACATGATGGGGAATAAAGTCCCGGCGCCAAAGGCAGCATTTATCCCAGTAAAGTCACCCAATCTTTTTGCTGACTCCAACATAACCGCATTAGAGGCTTTCAGATTTTTACAGAAATCAGCCATTTTTACACCGACATGCTTGGCGCAAAAAGCATCCATCATCAGTATCAACGGGGTCCGGTCAGTTTTTTCCAAGGCAATCGCTTTATTAACCCGTGTCTTACGTTCTAAAAGCAGTTCTTGTGTTGTTTTCATGATATCACTCCTTTAATAATCACGATACCATCCATCAACGGGTGGCTTGATGTCAGCCCGATAAGAACGTTATGATAGCATTGGAGGGCTATTTAATCTCCAGGGCTTTCGCTTTCTCTTGCCAGAGTTATATTCTGATTATTTATTCAGACAGCTTTTTTGGACATCTCTACTGCGTCATAAGCATTTTTACAATATCCATCGGCTGCACACCATCTTGCCACACTTTCATCTACTGGTCCACCACCAACTAAAACGGTAGCTGATGCACCGGAAGCTTTAATTGCAGCAACCGTGTCTTTCATTGCGTCAAATGCAGTAGTTAAAAGGCAAAACAGACCAACTACTTGTGGTTTGCTCTTTTCAATTTCTGCCAAAAAAGTTTCAATCGGTACGTCTACCCCTACATCAACCACTTTAAAGCCGTTACAGCTTAATATAGTGGAAACGATATTTTTACCAATATCATGGATATCATCTTTTACTGTGCCTAATATTACTGTACCAATTTTTTTGTCGTTCCCACTATCAGCAAGTGCTGACCCCAAAAGATTAGCAGCATTGGAAAAAACCTCAGCTGACATGATAAGCTCCGACAGATAATAGTCGCCAGCCTCATATAATTTTCCTACTCCTTCCATTCCTTCCTGTAGCTGGGCAAGAATTTCTATTGCTGGTACCCCTTCAGTAATTTGGGCTTTAACACCATCTATTACTAAGTCTTCGTCCAAGTCGTTTACCGCTTTTGCAATATCAATCTTACTCATACTATCTCCTCCCTTGTCTTTTAATAAGTATTTTTATTACTTAATTAATACTACTTACACTTTACACAATAGAAAACTGACTTGCTATAATTATCATTGGTACAGTGCGATAGTATTAACGTTAAATTCCTTATGCACTACCTCATCATGACTAACGGCATATTGGATAATATATACCAGTTATTTCCGTAAGGGTAAAATTTG
Source organism: Pelorhabdus rhamnosifermentans (assembly GCF_018835585.1). Taxonomy (NCBI): domain Bacteria; kingdom Bacillati; phylum Bacillota; class Negativicutes; order Selenomonadales; family Sporomusaceae; genus Pelorhabdus; species Pelorhabdus rhamnosifermentans. The sequence goes on along the minus strand of NZ_JAHGVE010000023.1, from coordinate 48,476 downwards.
AATTATTCATGCTTAGAAAAGTCCAGAAATTTTTCCCTTGGAATCGACATCAATTTTTTCAGCTGATGGAACCTTTGGCAACCCCGGCATTGTCATAATATCGCCTGTATACACTACTACAAAACCGGCGCCGGCGGAAACTTTAATATTTTTAACTGCAACTCTAAAGCCTTTGGGCGCGCCTAATTTCTTCGGATCATCCGAAAAGGAATACTGGGTCTTAGCCATACATATTGGCAAATTTTCAAAACCAAGGCTTTGCAAATCAGCCAGTCCCTTTAGTGCGGCAGGCGCGAAATCAGCACCGTCTCCTCCATAAATTTCTTTTACTACCGTCTCAATTTTCTCTTTTATTGTCATGCTATCTTCATATAAACAATGAAACTTGTTTTCCCCCTGCTCAACTAGCCTTACAACTTCTTTAGCCAATTCTTCGCCGCCTGCGGAACCTTTTCCCCAGACTTCGGAAAGTGCCACATGGACTCCTAATTTTTTACATTGAATCTCAATAAGTTTTAATTCCGCTTCCGTATCATTCGGGAACCTGTTTATGGCAACAACAGCAGGAAGCCCAAATTTCACCGTCATGTTTTCAACATGCTTCAGGAGGTTTGGCAGTCCTTTCTCAAGAGCTTCCAGATTTTCTATCTCCAAATCCGCTTTCTGGACACCGCCATGCATCTTTAATGCTCTAACAGTTGCGACGACGATAACGGCCGATGGTTTTATACCAGCTATACGACACTTGATGTCAAGGAACTTTTCTGCGCCAAGATCTGCGCCGAATCCTGCTTCCGTAACAACATAATCGGCCAGTTTAAGAGCCAGTTTTGTTGCCATGATACTATTGCAGCCATGAGCAATATTAGCAAACGGACCACCATGAATAAACGCCGGGGTATGTTCTAAAGTTTGTACAAGATTTGGTTTCAGTGCATCTTTAAGTAGCGCCGCCATGGCTCCTTCAGCCTTTAACTGTCCTGCGGTAATTGGCTTGTCATCCCTTGTAAAAGCAACGATGACATTTTTTAGTTTTTCTTTAAGATGATCAAGGTCTCTGGCCAAGCATAATATGGCCATTATTTCAGATGCGACTGTAATTTCAAAACCGTCCTCGCGCGGCAATCCGTTGGCTTTTCCATTAAGTCCATCTACTACATATCTTAACTGTCTGTCATTCATATCCAGACATCTTTTCCAAATAATTCGGCGTACATCAATATTCAGTGCATTTCCTTGGAATATATGGTTATCTAACATGGCAGCTAAAAGATTATTGGCTGAAGTGATCGCATGAAAATCACCTGTAAAATGAAGGTTGATATCCTCCATGGGTACTACCTGGGCATAGCCGCCACCCGCTGCCCCCCCTTTAATACCAAATACCGGGCCTAAGGAAGGTTCTCTTAAAGCAATAACGGTTTTTTTGCCGATTTTTTTCAAAGCGTCGCCTACGCCAACTGAAGTAGTGGTTTTTCCTTCTCCAGCCGGAGTTGGCGTTATGGCTGTTACCAGAATTAGCTTGCCGTCCGGCTTATTTTTCATTTTTTCAAGCAAATTGTAATCTACCTTCGCTTTATAATTTCCGTATAATTCCAAATAATCTTTTTCAATACCAATACTCGCTGCAACTTCGCCGATTGGTTTTATTTGCGTACTCTGCGCAATTTCAATATTACTTTTAAACATAAAGTCTTTCCTCCTCATTTTATCAGATCAAGGATCGCAAAAAAAATGAAGTAAGTCTTTTAGCCTCCTTTCATTATTGAATTGCTGAAATCTTCCGATTTTTTATTGTCCCTGTAAAGATAGCAAAGCCAGTAAATGATTCCCAATACTAGTACTCATTAGGCATACTCGAGAGTTGATCCAACCTATATACGGGACCATCAACACAGACATAACTGTGCCCAATATTACATTTACCACATTTACCTACGCCACAGGTCATTCGCATTTCCAGCGTCGTCAGTATTTTACTTTTGGGCATTCCAAGCTCAATAAGTTTGTTTGATACCGCTTTAATCATCACTGGAGGTCCACAGAAAACGCCGTAGGTGTTCTGGTAATCAATATCCAAATCGGCAACAAGATTATGGGGAAAACCTACTAGACCATCCCAACCGTTTTCAGCCCGATCAATGGTCAGTAATACTTTCGTATCTTTTACCTTCCGCCACTTCGCAAAGTCTCTCCTATACGAGAAATCCTGGGTACTCCTGGCGGCGATCAGCATTTGAATATCACAATACTTGTTACGGTTCTCATCATCCAACATGGTTAAAATGAGCGGACGGAGCGGCGACAAACCTAATCCGCCGGCAATAATTAATATTTTACTTTTTTCCAGTTCTTTCAGGGGGAAATGATTACCAAAAGGTCCTCTTATCCAGACTGTAGACCCCACCGCCATACTGTGAAGAGCATCGGTCAAATGTCCCACCCTTTTTATTGTCAATTCAATAAATTCCTTATTTTTAGGTGAAGAAGCAAACCCAAACGGAGCTTCGCCGATTCCCGGTATCGAAAGTTCTACAAACTGGCCGGGTAAAAAATTCATTTCTTCCCCGGTAGCAAACTTAATTCGAAAGGTTTTAATGTCAAGATCAGATGTTGTTTCCTGAATAATATCCACAATTTCAGCCTTCTGGGGTGTATATGGACTATTCATTTAATTTTCTCCCTTTACGTTAAGAATGTTATTGATCTCTTTTACCACGGAATGAATATTCATTCCGACCGGACAGCTTCTAATACACCGGCCACACCCAGTACAGGCGGTATAGCCGAAATTCTGCTTAACATAAAGATATTTATGCAAGACTCTCTGGCGGTATCTGTCTTGCTTCGATTCTCGGGGATTATGTCCGGAGGCGTGCAATGTAAACCGTGGATACATGCAACTGTCCCAACATTTGTATCTTGTTACGGCGCCCTTTTTTTCTACTACATCCTTAAATTCAAAGCAATGGCAGGTTGGACAGATATAGGTACATATTCCGCAGCCTAAACACTTTTCCGTAAGCCGCTCCCAGTCTATCTTATTGAATAAATCATTTTCTTCAGCGTTTATTTCTAACAAACCTTGCTGAATTTCTTTTACTCTTTCGCCGTCATTGATAATTTCTAAGCAAAAACCATCCAAAAGTTTCTGCCCTTTTTGGCTGAAAATCTCTGCGGCATAATAATTACCCCTATCAGTAAGAAATACATCGCAATCTTTTGATAACGCCTTATCCACAGTTCTTTCATCACAAAAACACGCGGATTTTTCCTCCGTACAACCCAAACCAACCAGAATCGTTTTCTCCAGTCTATTTGCAAAACCCGTATCTATATATTTTCCTGTAGTAAATACTGCTGACATTATTTTAATCGCTTCCAGGTCACAAGGCTTGATTCCCAATAGAACAGTCTGTGGTACTTCCTCACTGGGAGTTAGACCTCCCTCACTTGTAAAACGCAATATTTTTTCAACCTGAGGAAAGAGATATTCCTTGGGTGATTTATAAGCGATGTCATTGGATAATTCAATCTCAGCGGCCTCTTTTACTACTGCGAAATCCAATATACCTTGATTTCTTACCGGAGCAACAAGTAAATAGCTTTCTTTAATTTTGTCAAGAATTTCTACTAATTTCAGTTTCGGAATTGCTATAGTGCTCACTGGACTTCACTTCCACTCATTGCGGCTTCACTATCGTTTGGATTAAATACTGCCAGTGCAGGCGTTTCTTCAGGATCAATCCCAGCTTCATAGGCATATAATTCCTTCGTGAATTTAGTAATTTCTTTAATCAGATAACGGATATTAACACCCGAGGGGCATACTCTTTCACAGGCACCGCACTCAACACATCTTCCGGCAAGATGCATGGCACGGCCGAGATGAAAAATCATTTTCGCGCCTTCACTTATTTCTCCTGGCAACCAGTTCGGTACATTCATATCTACAAAGCAAGATTTACAATAACAGCCATAGCAGACCTGGCGGCAAGAGTAGCAGAGAATGCATTTTTTCATTTCGTCCTGAAACTTCTTAAGATTGTCCTCAATTGCGACTGTATTACTCGCCTCTTCACTGTCGGGTAAAGTTATTTCAGCGTTATACTTTACAAGGACATCATAGATTGGGGGTATTCTCATCTTACAAGCTTCACAACCGCAAGACGCAGTCGCATCGTTATTTTTCATTCCCGGACATTCGACGCCAATAATGTAAAGTTCATCCCGCTTTATTTGTTGCTCAACTAGATACATAACAATCGCGCGCGCATCGCAGGTTTTCGCGACGATCCCAACTTTCCCCCGCTTTTCCAAGAGGTACTTAGCAAGATTTGGTGTACACTGGGAATCCCATTTCAACTTTTCCGCGTCTTCCGCTGTTCTCATAAACAGTGGCGTGGTAATTCCCTCAACTTCACTTTGAGCAAAACCGATAATTACTTTAGTGCCTTCTTCTTTAAATAATTTTTTACAGATCTTAATTATCTCATTTTTTTGCGTTTCAAAACTCATTTATTTCACTCCTAATGATCCTATTAGGGCCGAGTTTTTTAACATGATCCGTTACTTCGTTTACAATCGTGGCAAATCGTTGTCCCTCCGAAGCAGAAATCCAGGTGAAATAAATCCGCTTCGGCTCAATTCCTGCTGTGATCAACAATTTCTTAAGAACTGTAAAACGCCTTCTGGCAAACAGATTTCCTGAAATATAATGGCAGTCGCCAGGATGACAGCCAGACACCATTACGCCGTCCGCACCTTCAATCAACGCCTTGATAATGTATAACGGGTTCATCCGACCTGAACAAGGCACCCTGATTACTCTAATATTAGGCGGATATTGCAATCTGCTTGTTCCAGCAAGGTCGGCCCCCGCATAGCTGCACCAATTGCAAAGGAAAGTAATGATTGTAGGCTCCCAAGTTTCAACTTTTATTTTTCCGGCACTTTCAATAACCGTCTGATTCGCCATAAATTTTACTCCTTTTTTTACTCCTTAATCCAACCTCAGTTCTACTTCCTGAGCAGATATTCAATTTCATTGATAATCTGCCTGTCTGAAAAACCACTCACATCAATAGCACCGCACCGGCAAATCGCCGAACAAGTTCCGCATCCTTTGCAAAGTACCGGGTTGATTTTCGACTTTTTAACAAGTTCACCATTTCTCAGCTTTACAGCTTCGATAGTGATTGCTTTATAAGCACATACTTTCTCACAGGTTCCGCATCCCGTACAAAGCGGTTCATCAACTTTCGCTATTGTCCCGTCTGTTTCCAGCATATCTTTGGATATTACAGTTGCTGCCCGCGCCGCGGCAGCCTTTCCCTGAACTATACTTTCCCTCAGGTTTTTAGGAGCATGGGCCAAACCGCAAAGATAGACTCCTTCCGTTGCAAAATCAACAGGTTTCAGCTTGGCATGAGCTTCCATGAAGAACCCATCCTGATTCATCGGTACTTTTAACATTTGGGCGAGTTTTTTATTGGCATCGACTTCGGGAATAATAGCGCTGCTTAATATTAAAGCATCCGCTTCCAAAGTAATTTGTGCTTGCTGTATCGGCTCTATTACTTGGACAACAAGCTTTCCCTTGCTCTCAAATACCTGGGGCTTATATTCAGGTTCATAGTGAATAAACCTTACCCCGGCATTTCTGGCCGCCTTATAATTCATCTCATGCAAGCCATAGGCCCGTACGTCCCGGTACAGAATAGTTACATTTATGTCTTGAGCCATTTCTTTAAGCTTAATCGCATTCTTAATTGCCTGATTACAACAAACTCTGCTGCAATAAGGCCTTTTATCATCCCGGGAACCCACACATTGAATCATAACTACGCTCTTAAGCGCTTTTAGTGATGCTTTCTCGCCTTGATCAACTTCTTTGAAGACTTCTTCAAGCTCCATCTGCGTGATCACTTTCTTGTTAACGCCGTATAAATATTCGTCTGGCTGGCGCTCTACCGCTCCTGTTGCAACGACGACAACCCCGTGGTTGATTTCCCTATCGATCCCTTCGCTTGTTAAAACGGTGCTATAATTGCCAACATAGCCATCGATATCCTTAATTTCTGTATTTAACTTTACTTCGATCAGCGTGTTATTTATTACCTCATGGATAAAATCCTGAAGATAATCTCCGACCCACCTTCCTGCTGGCGTTGTATCCATTCTGGCGGCATTCCCGCCTAATTTAGACGACTTTTCCACCAGACAGACTTTATAGCCCATTCCGGCTATTTCAAGAGCCGCCGTTATACCAGCCATTCCTCCGCCAATGACCAAGGCTGATTTATTTACGTTAATTTTCTGTTTTGTCAATTGTTTCGCGAAAATGACCTTGCCTACTGCCATTTTCACTAAATCTTTGGCCTTCGCAGTTGCATCCTCACGCTGATCCATATGAACCCATGAGCACTGGTCTCTAATATTGGCCATTGTAAACAAATAAGGATTTAAGCCTGCTTTGGAAAGCACGCTTTGGAAAAGCGGTTCATGAGTCCGTGGAGTACAAGATGCCACAACAACCCGATTTAAATTGAATTCCTTGATTTTTTCAACGATAACCTTTTGAGCATCGACCGAGCAAGTATATAAATTTTGGCCGGCATAGGCTACAAAAGGAAGCGTTTCAGCATATTCTACAACGTTGTCTACATTTAAATATCCACCGATATTGATACCGCAGTGACAAATAAATACCCCGATCCGGATGGCTTCTTTGGAAACATCCCGGAAAACCGGTTCTTCTGGTTCCAAAAAGAACTTGTTATAATCCTTTTGTTTCACCTCACATCGCCCGGCAATCTTGGCAGCTTCGGAAGCGGCTGCGCTTGCTTCCACCACCGTTTCAGGAATATCCTTAGGCCCTGCTGCCGCGCCGCACGCCAACATCCCGTGCTTGGAAGTGTTAGGCGTTTTCATTTCATTGACCCAAATAAAGCCGAATTTATCGGTCTTGATAGCGTTTTTTGCCAATAAGGACTGAATTTCCTGTTTGGGGCTTAACCCGACCGATAAGACAATCATGTCATATTCTGCTGTTACAGCCCCGCCGCTCTCTTCACAATATTTTAGAATAAGCTTTCCTGTATCATCATCGCGTAATACGCCACCGACCCTGCTTCGAATAAATTTTATGCCGTATTTATTTTTAGCTGAGTTAATATACTTATCAAAGTCTTTGCCATAGGCTCTCATATCCATATAGTAAATATCGATATCTTCAACTGAAGGCAAATGTTCTTTGGTAATCTGCGCTTCCTTTACCGCATACATACAGCATACTGCAGAGCAATAATCGCTGTCACATTGACTGTCCCGTGAGCCAACACACTGTATAAAAGCAATACGCTTTGGGACTTTGTGATCAGACGGCCTTTGCACATGTCCCTGAAAAGGTCCTGACGCCGATAGAATTCGCTCATATTCCATACTTGTTACTACATCTTCATAGCGGGTATAACCCAATTCTACCGGAATTTTATTTGAAACATCAAAACCATTCGCCCAAATGACCGAACTTACCGCTAATTCAATAATTTCTTCGGTTTGCTCATGGCAAACCGCTTTTGACTGACAAGCTTTTTCACAGGCTCTACATTCACAACAAATGGAGCAATCAACACAGCGTAAGGCTTCTTTTACTGCCTGTTCCTCCGTGTAGCCTAATTCCACCTCATCAAAAGTGGTTACTCTTTTGTTCATATCAAGCAAAGGCATACTAGCACGGACTTGTTTATTGAGCCGGGCGAAATTGACTTTCTCAATAGGTGTTTCGGGGAGCAAGAAAGGTTCAATCGGAATACTTTCGCCTTCCAAAAAATTATAGATGCTTTTTGCCGCTTTATTACCTGCAGCTACCGCTTCAATCATGGAAGCCGGGCCGGTAACTGCATCGCCGCCAGCAAAAATATCCTTTGCATTCGTACGCATCGTTGAAGCATCACAAATAATTCGGCCCTTTTGATCAAAACAGGAAATACCCGCAGCAACAATTAATTCCGTTTCCACAGTCTGTCCGATGGCAGTAATAATTGTATCCGCTGCAATAAGATACTCTGAACCCGGTATCTTTTCCGGGTGTCTTCGCCCGCTGGTATCAAGCTGCCCAAGACGATTTTTTTCACACTTCAAAAATACCGCATTTTTTTCATCCCGAAGTAACTCAACAGGCGCCGTAAGGAATTTAAACTTAACGCCTTCAGCCTTAGCATGTTCGACTTCCCATACGCTGGCAGGCAATTCCTGTTCCGTCCTTCGATATAAGACTGTAACATCACATCCCAGACGTATGGCGGACCGCGCCGCATCCATCGCCACATTTCCCCCGCCGATAACGAATACCTTCCTGCCTAACTTGATTGACTGCCCAAGATTAAGCTTCCGTAAAAATTCCACGCTGGATACAACCGCCGGCGAGTCTTCGCCTGGAATATTTAACCTCATATTCTTATGGGCTCCAATACCCAGGAAAAATGCCTGATAGCCTTGTTTTCTCAGATCTTCAAAGGTTAAATCCTCAGATATCGGCGTATTGCACTTAATTTCAACTCCCAAATTTTTAATAATCTGTATCTCTCTGGTAAGTATCTTCTTATTTAGCCGATAATCAGGAATACCAACTTTTAACATGCCGCCAGGCTGTGAAAGTGCTTCAAATATTGTAACAGAGTAGCCCATTAACGCCAGTTGATAAGCACAGTTCAATCCGGTCGGACCTGAACCGATGATCGCAACTTTTTTGTCTTTCCTGTTTTCGTTCACTTCAAGCTTCGGCATGATTTCCTGCTGAATCTCGTAATCTGCGGCAAAACGTTTTAATGAAGCGATGGATAGTGAATCATCCACATATTGTCTGTTGCAATGATTCTCACAAGGGTGAAAACAAACTCTTCCCAATACTCCCGCGAAAGGAGTGGTCCGCCGCACTACTTCAAGTGCTTCTTCATTTCTGCCTTGTCCAATCAGTGTCACATAGCCGTGGGCATCGATATGGGCCGGACAAGCATATTTACACGGAGAAGTACCCTTTTTATCAATGACTACTTTGTTTGGTACTGCCTGCGCAAAAGGCTTATAAATGGCATGTCGCTTGCCGATACCCATATCGAACTCACTTTTTGCTTCGATCGGACATACCAAAGTACAGTCATTACACCCCTTACAGGAATCTTCATCAATATAGCGCGGCTTTTGTTTAATTATGGCTGTAAAATTGGGTGCCTCCCCCTTGATTTCCAGCAATTCGCTCCACGTGAAAGTTTTAATCAGGGGGTGATTATAACATGCCGTAACTTTCGGAGCCAAAATGCAAGCTGAACAATCATTTGTGGGAAATGTCTTATCAAGTTGAGCCATTCTGCCACCAATACTTGGCGTACTTTCAACTATAAAAACCGGTACCCCCATCTCTGCCAGATCGGATGATGCCTGAATTCCGGCAATACCTCCTCCTAATACAAGAACAGGTTTTTTCATATTGACCTCCAGTTAAAGATCATTTCTTTGCGCCGGACCCAAATAGCTGTCGTTATCGCCCCAGCGCGGCAGGTCACCCTAGCGTTATTTTACGTATTCTTTCAATTCTCATATTTTTGAGATCCGTATCAATTTTTTCAATTTTTTCCGGTAATTCTTTGTCAGCAAACCCTTCTTCAATCATTATCTGCCTGAGTACTCTGACGATATCGGCAAATCTTACGTCCTGTGGGCAGTGGGCCACACAAGTATGACACTGCTGGCATTGCCAAATTTCTGGGGAAGATAATACTTCCTCTTTCATACCCAGTAAAATTTTACTCATGATCTCCCTAGGATTATAAGCACTGTCTAAACTACTTACCGGGCACCCAGCCGTACAGGTTCCACATAAAAAACAATTTTTAACTCTTTCACCACCTGGTTTTGATGCGATCAGATTTTTAAAATCGGCATCAAGGGAATTGACCTCCCGCATAATAACACCTCATTCTCAATAAAATTACCTATTTCAATTTTTACAGTTCCTTGTTCAGTTATAGTAACGGACGCGGCAGGAATCCCGCCTTCTCTACTATCGCAGGTACAATACTTTCCCACCCGACTGCCATGATGTGAATTCCACTAACGCCATCGATTTTTTTTATCTCACTGATCAACTCCAGTGCTATTTTAAATCCTTCGGCTTCCTTCGATGAAGCAGCCTCCATTCTCTCGACAAACAGATCTGGAACGCTCATACCTGCAACCTTTTTCGTCATTTCTAACGATTTCAGAGATTTATTTACCAATACTCCCGCCAGAATGTAAGTCTTCTTATGAAGTTCGGCTTCCCTGACTCTTTCCATCCACTTTTTAAATCTTTCCATATCATAGATAGCCTGGGTCTGGATAAATTGAGCACCGGCGTTTATCTTCTTCTGAAGTCTGATAAATTGCAGTTCTTCCGGGTCGGCAAATGGATTTGCTGTAGCCCCAAGAAAGAATTCAGCAGGTTTTTTGGTGGAATTACCGGCAATCAGTACCTTCTCATCTTTCATTTTTTTTAATGCCTGGATCATTTGTATGGAGTCGATGTCATATACATTTTTGGATTGGGGATGATTTCCGAAAGATTGATGATCTCCTGACAAGCACAACAAATTTCTTAGCCCTAATGCATAGGCTCCTAATAGATCACTTTGTATCGCCAGTCTATTCCTGTCTCTGCAAGTCATTTGTACTACCGGTTCCACCCCTTCCTGTAAAGCTAAACAGGAAGCCGCTATACTGGACATTCTTACAATAGCCGTCTGATTGTCCGTAACATTAGCCGCATCAATAAATCCTTTTAGATTTCTAGCTTTTTTTGCTACGAAATCAGCATCTGCGCTTGCTGGCGGCCCTATTTCAGCAGTTACCGAAAATTTTCCCGCTTCTAGGATCTTCTGTAGCTTACTTTTTTCCACCATTCCAATTACCCCCACACTATTTAGTTAGCCCTAAATAATGACGTCCTCTCTGACGATTTTCCGTGGTCCGCCGTCACGACTGTTGCTCCAGTCCTTGGGTTCGATTATTTCATTGAGCTTATCAAGTCTGCCCAATTCTTTCAGCTTGTTATAAATCAGCTGCCATCCACAGTCAGTATCAGAATTAATCTCACATTTTCCTTCGGAAGAACCACCACATGGTCCGTTGAACAGGCTCTTGGAACAGCGTGTTACCGGACAAATACCACCGGTCTTTTCAAGTACACATTCGCCACAACCCTGGCACATTTCCGTCCAGATTCCAATCTCTCGTGTTACACCAATAAATTTTGTATTCACAGCGGGTAGTACAAGTTTACTGCTAAATCTTTCCGCCATAAATTGAATACCGGCGCCACAGGCCATAGATAAAACAACTTCCGACTTGTCAACTGCCGCAGCAATTTCATCCAAAAACTCCCTATCGCATTGCCGCTTCGGTGTCACAACAGTTATTTCCAAATTGGAATTATTCTTTTTACCTGCCAATTCCAATAAAGACGCCAGATTCAATGCTTCTGTTTCGCCACCTGCCATACAGACGGTTACACAGGTTCCACAGCCTGCTATTAAGACTTTCTTATAGCCGTCCAGCCATTTTATTATTTCTTCAAAAGGTTTTTGCTCTGCAATGATCAAAGTAACAATCCCCTTCTATAAATAAAATAGTCAATCTCAAACCATGCTACTTATATAATCGAAAACGACCTGTGGCATGGCATTAGACAACTTTACAACCTCAATATTTGCCGTGTCCATTCCGGCAGCATCGAGCATTCCCTTTACTCTTTCTACCTGCTTAACGGCTCGTTGATTTCCCTCAAAATGTTGGCACGCTTCATCAATGCATACCGCAACTAAAACTTTTGTATAATCTTGTAAAGCAGATAAAATCATTGCAGCGCTTAAATCCCCGCCACAAACGATCGCTGTGATATCAATGCTTTCAAAATCGTTCAAAAGCTGGTTATATAGCTTTCGAATAGCAATTTCACCGGAGTTCTCACAGCAAAATATCTTGAGCTTTCCTGTCTTATTACTACTACTTTTTTCCACTTTATCATTCTTTATAATACTGATTGCGCCTGCCGGGCAAACCGAAACACAGATGCCACAAGCATAACAATTATTTTGTAGATTTTTCATTGCTGAAATCTCATTGTCTAAAACCATCGCAGCGTGTGGACAGACTCTGTAACAGGTATAACAGACAGTACACTTTGTCGGATCCACTTGCGCATAGGGATGATTTGTTAAATGATTAAAGTCATTTTTCACATTCGATACGATACTCTTAATGCGAAGCGCCAGCTCTTCGCCCTGAAATTCATTGTCAGCATAACTAAAAACATGGATTCCCTTCCTGTTCGTATAATCCGGGAAAAGGAAACTTCTGTTGTTGTCAATAACTCCGCCTTGAACACTTTTTAGCTTTAGTACGCTGGCGGCCTTATCAATACTCTCATTGATCATTATCTTATCTGAGGAAATTAAAGCGCTTGTATTTAATGTCAAGTCTTCATAGCCATCAGAGATCTGTAAAGTGAACATATCTGCTTCCCAATTATATTCTGCTGAAAATTTGTTGTACTTGACAAAGACAACCCCGGCAATTCTTGCCTGGCTATATAAGTTTTCCAGCCCTTTTTCCGCTGTTCTCACAAAGCGGGTTAAATAAATTACAGTTCTTCTTTTTCCTGCTATTTTCAGGGCTTTGGCAATTGCAATTCTGGTCATGAATGCCGGAGATTCTGTTGGATAATCCATTAAAAATACAATCGGCATGTTCTTTTTTTCACAAAGTCGATTGTAATTCGCTTCTAACAATGAAATAGTAGGGAGTGGAGTCTGTCCTTCCTGATTTTCTCCATAGGACTTACTGGTTTTTGCCTGTTCGGCAAAGACAATACAGCTTACTTCCAAAGTACCCTGTAATGTACAAATTGAAAAAGCCCCAACTTCGCCATGTAAGGCTACCACTTCATTGACATTCTCTATCAAAATCGGTGTATACCCTTCTGCCAGAAACTGGTCATATAAAAGTTTATTAACACCACTTTTACCCACAATTGCAATGTTCATATAATCCTCCATAAACTTTGTTCGTTAGATTGTAAACGGAATTTCAATGGTATTTTACTTAGGTAGTCACTGCCGCAACGATTTCTCTTGCCGTCTGTAAAGCATCCGCATAAGATTCTTCAATCTTCTTTGGTCCTGATGCGCAACCGGTGATATAGATTCCTGTTGTATCGCCACTTGCTATATATTTTAAAAATCCGGCTCCATCCAAACCCAAATTACAGATTTCCGCAATCATATCGGCATCGCTTGACGGATGTATTCCCTCAGATAACACGATAAAATCAAATTTCTCCTCAATAATTCCCTTAAAGCCCGGTCTTTCATATATAATAGTTCCAGGACTGTTGGGTTTAAACCGCACGGGTCGACATCTAATAAATTCAATACCCAGTTTTGACAAGCTTTCGAAATATTCCCCCTTTTCAACTTGCTGTAAGTCCATGTAAAAAAATACAATTCGGACTTCCGGATAATAGTTTTTCAATACCTTAGCAACTTTTGTTGAATAATTACAGCATACTCTCGAACAATAGGCTGCTTTCTGTTTTATATCTCTTGAGCCATAGCACTGTATAAAGGCAACGCTGTGAGGAGCTTGTTTAAATAGACCGTCCCTGCTCCGATTGGCACAGAGTTGATCCATCTGTTTGCCAGTAAATACATTATTGAAATCTCCTGATTCAAAGCTTCCAGTCAATTTTGCATCAACCTGATCAAATCCTATCGAAACAATAACTGCTGCAATATCACAAACCCTTTCTATGCCTTTCTCGCTTTTAAGAACAGCTTTATAACTGCCTTTGGTCCCAAGAATGTCTTTTATTTGCGAATTATTTAAAATTGTTATATTCTCATGCTCCTCTACCCGTTTCCATAACTCACCGACAAGACAAAGCCCACAATGATTGCAGCGATCTGTAGCTAAACAACCGTAATATCGGACAGCCCCCCCTATTGCAGCGGACTTTTCCACAATAATAACCTCTCTGTTGTTTTCTGCTAACTCAATCGCTGCGGTACATCCCGCCAAACCACCGCCAATTACTAAAACAGAACCCATCTTTTCACCTCCCAGATAATCGTTTAATTCTGTGATTACTCCATGAAAAGGATAAATAAATTACATCAGTTCCCAAGGCTGCGAATATATTGTTATTACTTTTCAATGCGGTATTTTATTGAATTTTCTGTGCTTTTTCAGGGCAAACGTATTTAGTTTTCTAGATCAACCCCCGAAATAGAAATGAGCACTCATAATCGTTTAAAACTACATACGCCAATTTAGCGATCTCCGGCAAAATCGTTACGGGTCGATCACCTGTGGGAAATAAGAAGATTAGCATAGTGAGAATCACTAGCCAAAACAATTGCCTTCATGGCACGAGTATTTACTTTTTAATGCTGGCTGTTTTCTATAAGAATATCTGATTACGATTATAATCTAGATGTATATACATTAATATTTAATAAAAAAACTTCTAACTAATCATTTCCATTATTATACAACCATATATATAAGTTGTTCTTTAATTATTTTTGAATTCCTGCTAAGATATATATTATTTTTTGAATTTTTTTTAACATTTGCTGATAAATCATTAATATTCTAGAGAAAAGCAAAAAAGTACCCTTTCTCAATATTGATTTCTCGAATTATTTTAGCGGATAGACTGCTAGGAGTCTATCCGCTATTTTTAACCTATCTCCTTGATCGCCAGCAGTTCATTTCACAGACTCTGGCCAGCTATAACTACCGGTCCCTCAGAAATGAGGATAGGATGTCGCCTTAAGTTGAAACCGGTCTTTATTACAAACCATATGCGATATTCCGAGGGGCTTGTCATCCTTGGAATAAATCACCTGCTTGATCATCAGGGCCGGGACATTTGGTTCAATCTGCAACAATTCGGCCTGGTCGGGAGTTATGACATCGACTGTGATTATCATTTCATTTCGTACTGGCACAGTCTCTTGATGCTTAGCTACTACTTCCGGAAAATCGGCGTATTCCAGTTGGACCTCAAGTAGTGGCGTACCTCGCAAATAGGACAGGTATTTGTTTTCAATAGCCACTGGAATATCGTTCTTATACAAAATACGCTTCAACAGGATGACTTTAGCGTTGGGCGCAAGCCCCAGTTCTTGAACATAGCGATTATTATTGTCGCGAACAAATTTAACTTCCAGTAACTTATACCGATATTGTTCTGAACGATCAGCCGTACTGGGTAAATCGATCAGGAATTGGTTCAACCTGGGGGGGTGAACAAAAGTCCCCTTTCCCTTTATGGTTTCGATCAATCCGGCTTCGGCTAATAAAGACAGTCCGTGTCGTACAGTCATCCGACTGATACCGTAGAGTTCACCAAGTTGTTCTTCAGTCGAAATCATATCCCCGTCTTTTAGCTTACCTATTTCAATTTGGCGCTTAATATCGTCAGCAAGTTGATAATACGCGGGAATAAAATTTCGCCTATTAATTTTTGTCATCAAACCACCTCAGGAAATACTAGATTGGCTAAAAATCATTTCTTTTTTAAATCGGGTTTAGCAGCCAAATCGACAACATAGTCAATCTCGTTCGCAATACGCCAGCACCGCTCTAATTTATGCTGCGACAAAAACGCATAAATTAGAGCGGTGTTTAGAGCATTCCCGCAAACCCGGTCTATTCCCTCGTAAAACTGGGCAACAAAACAATGGCTACCGTGCTCTTTCTACTTAGCTACATTTCATTGCTAATTACCATTTTTTACATATGTCTTCTATATTTCGCTTAGTGGTGCCAGAATTACCTCGTATATACAACTATATTATAGCTGTTATCTGTTTTCCTGCAATACTCAATTTTAAAAAAGTCAGGGTATTTTCACTAAAAAGTACAATTATAGCCGTTAGCAACTACAATTGTATTGTACTGACGTTAGATAAAAGAATCAATCTTTGGTGTATTCTGGACCTATATTAAATAAAATAAGACCGACGTATGAAACCGTATTTTTTCCATTGTAATAGGGAATTCCACAAGCCTTTTCCATATTAATGACATCAATTCCATAGGCTTCAACTGAAGCAAAGGCTTGATCGGGAAATCTGCACTTTTCCTTGTCTAAATAAGCACATCTTGGACAACCCGCACATGATCCGGCATTTAGTGCGAGAATATCTTGTAGATTGTGCTTATGTTTTACATTGTCCAGAATTCCCCGGAATACTCCATCACAGATTTTTTTCGCGGCCATCATGCCTTTCCAATCAAAAGTTTTCGCCAACTGATAGACCGTCTGAAACAACAGACCTTGTTTAAATTGGCAAGCCCTAGCCTTTAATTCATCAAAAGAACCAACTGCAGGAGGGCACACCCAGTTGGTATTATATTTTCCACAGGTATTCTGTTCACAAGCTTTTCGGAAATCTTCGACGAATCGAATAGCAGATACCTCGATAATTGCGGCATGATCTGCCTTTAAAGCTAAAGCGTCCTGAATTAACGCATCAAAATCAAATGTCATACTCTTTTCCTCCAACTTCAGACATACCAAACACTATTCCTCCTATTAAAGATCGTGCTTAATCGAAAGTACAATCCTACCGTAAACAGAGTCAGTCATAGTCATCAACTCATTTCAGGAAATACTAGATTGGCTAAAAATTGTTTTTGAAAATCGGGCTCAGCCGCCAACTCGACATAGTCGATCTCATTCGCAATATGCCAACACCTTTTTAGTTTACGCTGCGATAAAAGCGTATGGATCGCTCCCGTTCCGGCGGCATTCCCTACAGACCGAACCTGCTCTCGCGTAAAACCAGGCAACAGACCAATGGTTATAGCGCTTTCGACATCAATATAATTACCAAAAGCCCCGGCCAGGAAAACTGGCATTTCGCCAATCGGTAAAGACTTGCCTATGAGCACCTGAATACCTGTACAGATGGCCGATTTTACAAGCTGAATTTGCCGGATGTCGGCCTGAGTAACCGAGATATCAGCGTCAGTGGCACTATTTCTCCCTTCGACCAGAACAAACTCCCACTGAGCTCCCTTCTTTATTAGCCGCTGGGCCAAATTCGGCGGCAGTACTTCGGTAATTTGCCAATTAAACCGACCACTGGTGGTAATGATTTTCTTTTTAAGTAGTTGGGCGATAGCCTTGATGATGCCCGAACCGCAAATTCCAACCGGCTTGTGGCCGCCAATTGTCTTAACCTGAACATCTGCGTCAATGACCACGTCTTCAATCGCCCCGACAGTGGCTCGCATTCCGTCACGAATATGTGCGCCCTCAAAAGCAGGCCCGACAGCGGTAGAACAGGTGAATATCTTTTCTCGATTTCCAAGAACAATTTCACCATTTGTTCCTAAATCTACTATTAATAAGGGATCAGATGAAATATCCTGGCCAACGGCAAGAATAGCCGCTGTGGTGTCAGCTCCAATAAAACTGGTGATATTCGGCAGCAAAACTACTTTGGCATTAGGGTTGATATCCAGCTCAATTTTCTTCGAAGCAAAAGGCGAAATCGTCTTGAATGCGGCGACATATGGCTGACGAATCAGGCTCAATGGTGATATAGACAGCAATAAGTGCATCATCGTCGAATTACCAGCGATGGTAGCGGCATAAATCTGGTGCCTATCAACTTTGGCTGCAGCACAAAGCTCTCCGATTATCCGGTCTAAACACTGCCTGATAGCTCTGGTTTGTGCCGCGAGGCCAGTGTCAGTCTTGGCAGCATTAATTCGGGAAATGACATCCGCGCCAAAAGCAGCTTGCGGATTTGTTTCTGAAAAAGTAGCAACAACCTTGTAAGCGTTAATATCAACCAGCATCCCTACAACGGTTGTCGTCCCGATATCAAAAGCCAGGCCAAACAAGGAACTTGTAGTATTACCTGCTTCAACTGCAATAATCTCATTACCTATCATGATAACCGTCATTTGCTCAGGAGTCCTATCCATCACCTGACCAAACTGTTGCAATAAACAGATATTGTCTAAACCACCAATTGAAGTTGGCAGCGAATGACCGAACAACTCTTGTAGCGAACAGGGGTCTGATACTGTAGGATATACTGGAATCACAATAATCTTTTTCACTAACGGTGGACCATCCGCTGCGAATACTGTCGCCACAGTTCCTTTAGCGCTTACTTGAATCTGTTTTACTCTGACAATAAGGTTACTGGCAGGATAAATTCGGCAAGCCAGATGGGTATTATTTTGCAGCGGTTTTGCGGGTAACCCGTCCGGACCGTTGACTTGCCCATCAAGCACTAGAATTTTGCATTTACCACAAGACCCTCTGCCACCACAGTTAGCTTCTAAAAAAATGCCCTTGCTGGTTAATGCCTCAAGCACAGTTTGACAAGCAGAACAATATAAAGGTTGGTTAATGCCTTCGACAAACAGCCTATAAGTAGTATTTAACACTTCGTTGGTAACTGCCCCATGTTTTTGCATACGTTCTCTATTTCTCCTCATGGGATATTATATTTGATGCATTCCCGCGAAAACCCTATTAAACATGAATATACCAAAACCGAAATATTTAATATATACATCTATACTATAATTACTACCTCGTTTCCTGCAATATTCGAAATTTTTTAACAATCATGGTTTGTTCACTTATCTATATAGTAATGGCAAGGGAAGTCTTATCCCCTATACGCAAAGGTTAAGAGTCAATGAGCTGTCTATATCTTTCATGTTTTATTAAACTAAGCTAGGGGTATATTAAAAACAATATAAATTCTCACTACAAAGGAGTATAAAAATGGATAATAACAGTCAACAGACAAATAAATTTTCTTTCCCGCCCCAACACCAGAATCAGCAACCAGGTATTGAAACAACCATGAACCCCCGTCCGATTTCCATTAATCCAAGTTACATACCTAGCGGTAAATTAAGACAAAAGGTAGCGTTAATCAGCGGCGGCGACAGCGGAATTGGACGAGCTGTTTCCTTATTGTTCGCCCAGGAAGGGGCTGATATCGGCATCATCTACCTCAATGAGCATGATGATGCCAATATTACTAAAGGTGATATCGAAAAACTAGGCCGACGTTGCCTTCTCATTGCTGGCGATGTTGGAAATGAACAATTTTGCCAACAAGCAGTAAATCAAGTGATTAAAGAACTGGGTCATCTTGACATTCTCATCAACAATGCCGCTGAGCAGCATGTCCAAACAACGCTTGAGAATATTTCTGCTGAACAGTTGGAACGGACATTCCGCACCAATATTTTTTCCTGCTTTTATCTCACCAAAGCCTCATTACCTCATTTAAAAAGTGGGAGCACCATCATCAATACAGCATCAATTACCGCATATGAAGGAAACAAGCTTTTGATGGACTACGCTGCCAGTAAGGGTGCTATCGTTACCTTTACCCGTTCACTGTCACAATCACTTGTTGGAACGGGTATCCGTGTCAACGGAGTTGCTCCTGGGCCAATATGGACACCACTTATACCAGCCTCATTCAATGAACAGCATGTAGTCAAATTTGGGCAAGATACACCCATGCAACGCGCCGGGCAACCATCCGAAGTTGCACCGTCCTATCTTTTTTTAGCTTCACAAGATTCGTCATATATGTCAGGACAAATTATGCATGTCAACGGAGGGACCATTGTGAATGGTTAGCGTCAAAACTTTTGAAGCTCAATAACTATGCCACAATGTGACCAAAAGTAAACATAAAATTCCTACTACTTAGGTAGGCATTTTAGCAATATCTGAGCTTCTTTCCTTTTGCTCATATTCAAATTCATGACGTTGGCATACCTCTTTATTACTATGCTGATAAGGTACTGCCCATCCGCTATTGTAAATAAAATATGGATTTAATGCATATACTACTATGGAACGGGAGATGAAATATGGAAAAAATAAAAAATGACTTAAAGAGTTATACTCTTAGTACAGAGGAAGTTGAAACATTATTACAAGCTGATTATGGAGATAAAATAATACCAGTTAATCATGCAAAGTTACAGAAACAACAAAGGGATAGACAACGCCTAGCTGCTATGCAAGATAGGTTTAAAGCTAGAAATACTGAAAATGTAAAAGATTAGAAAATGTAAAAGAACTGTTTACCCGCTCTCAGGTAAACAGTTCTTTCTATGTTTCGATTGCAGTATTTGATAATTTTTGCACCTTAATCTTTTTCAGGTTGCTTTTTTAGTCCAACAATAATTCTGCCAGCATTTACAATAGCACCATTTGGAATATATTTGTTCATTAAAATGACTACGCCAAGCTGCTCACTAGGTATAACAGCAATATAACTTCGAAATCCTGAAGTTGCACCCGTTTTATCTAGCAAAACATCTGCATGGTATCGTTGTTTATCTTTAGGTAGCCAATTTACAGGTAGTGGTTCCAAGTTCATATTTTCCGGTTCATGTTGCAAATTTTCATCTTGCAACGAATGTACCTGCCAAGCTAAACCTTGTTGCATACTGCCAACGCTAACACGTGGCGTTTGGGTATTTCGCATCGCTTTTTTTATATTCTCCGGTGTATTAGGCAAGCCGATTGCCGCTGACACAAACTTAGTCATGTCATAAATCGTAGCTTTAAGCCCCCAGGCACCTGGAAAAGGTCCTTGGGCGTGCAGGTAGTGAACTGCCGCTTTACCATCACCCGTATAACCTTGCGCAAAATCGTCCTGATATTTCTCAGAAATTTCCAACCCTAACGGGGTCATTGCTAACAGAGATAGGATATTTTCTCTAATTAAATCATTTATTGACTTATTATTTTGATTCTCTAATGCTATGGCTGCTAGGCCACAGCCAACATTCGAATACTGCCATTGACTACCTATTTGTTTTTCCGACTGCCATGCCGATAAATTATTTATAGTCATGTTCAACGGAAATCCGGCTGTGTGCGTAAGCAGATTAGTGAAGGAGATTTGTGATAACGTTTTATTTGCTGCAAATTGCGGACAATATTTAATTAATTTATCATCTAATTTTAGACTGCCACTATCATCAGCTTCAGCACACAGCAAAGCTGTAAACAATTTAGTAACTGAACCAACTTCAAAAATAGTATTTTCCGTAACAGCCTTACCGCTTGTAACGTCAGCAGTGCCAAAAAAATAAGTATAAGTCTGATTTCCATCTACCACAGCAATAGCTGCACCAGGAATACCATATTGTTGCATCAATTGTTTAGCCACAGTATGTACGATTTCTTTATAAAGCTCCTCCTTGTCTTTTGCATTAGTCACACTTACCATGGAAATGAAACATGTCAATGTGATTAGCAGCATAATTATTCTTTTCATAAAATTCTACGTCCTCCTTTTGCCACAACCATTTAATATAGATTACAAATGTAGTCTATATTAAATATTACATTCGTAATCTATAATTGTCAATAGACAAAAACTTATAATAAGGAAGAAAAAACGTGAGGCAATTATCCTCACGTTTTTTGCTCATTTATGATTCTATAAAATATTTTTATCTTTAAGAATGGATAACGTTATATTTCTGGCATTAGCCCCGTCTGCTCGCTCTTTTCCTTGAATATTCGTGGCGAAAATATAGACTTTACCTTCGCTTTCCACATATCCCACAAACCATCCGTTGATGCTATTACCGTTCACAATTCCAGTGCCAGTCTTCCCATATAAAATTACTTTGTCCTGTTCGGACAATTTGATTACTTTTTTGACGATGTCAATGTTTCTTCGAGCAAAGGGCATTTCATAAGTATATAGATTTTTGAGCATTTCTACCTGTTCTATTGGGGAGATTTTCAATGAAGATTCAACCCAGAAATCATGAATGTCACCGGAAAGATCATCGTTGCCATATCCAATTTGTTTTAAATAGTCCTCAATTCTAGTTTTGCCCACAATTGAATCGACTTTCTGAAAATACCAGTTTACAGAATAGATAATTGCGGAAGATAGTGTCTGATCCCTATTCCAGCGTTCAATTGGGTAAACAGTTCCGTCCCATTCTAACTGAGTATTTTCATCCGTCAAAACTCCGTTCTCAAGACCGACTAAAGCACTGATAATCTTATACGTTGAATTCGGAGAGACACGTTTTTTACTGTTGGCGTCATTATATACCTGATAGTGGTTTTTTTCCATGTCAAGTAAAACGAAAGTTCCGTCGTATCCCTGGAAATAGTTGCTCAAATCTTCATAGGCAGTACCTTGATTTAATTGCGATGATTTTCCTGTTTGAGCTGCACCGGATGTTTCCTGCGCATTAGTCAGCACAAAACACCCCATAAGTAAAAACAGCAGTACTCCCCAGATAACCCCCGCTGCAGTCTCTTTCTTATACGAGGCAATCATTACCATCCTTTTCTTGATGTGGGAGCTACCGTTTGCCAACCCGGCTATCGTGTAATCATAAGCAGAAGATGAGTATTTTTCCAGAAAAGAGATAATCGCAGCACCATAGCTTTTATATTCATCGGGTTTTAGAGTGGAAAGAACATAGGCATCACAGGCTAATTCCCGATCCTGTCGCATCTGATAAAAGGCATACCAGATAAAGGGGTTAAACCAGTGGAGAATTTGCAAAAAAGATATAATCCAATTGATGTAAAGATCTCTACGTTGAAGATGGGCCAATTCATGCAACAGAATGAAACGTAATTCCGTCCGGCTTAAATGACCGATAATGCCTGTCGGAAGTACTATATGCGGCCGGATTGCTCCCATAACCATCGGACTTCGAATTACTGGTGATTCAATGAGTACGGGATTATCCTTGATGTTCATTGTGTGCTTACACTCCTCAAGCAAGTTGATAACGCAGCTATCATTTGCTCTGAGGCTTTTCTTTATAATACATTTCTGCTTGATCGTCAAATGAATCGTGTAAACAGTTAGACTTATTACCCCAATTAACCAAACAAAAAATACAATGACATCTCTAAAGTTAAGGAAATTCCTGGTTACCGATAAGGAATAATCATCAGTAATATTCACTATCATCGACGACTTTTTCTCTGTATTCTGGTCTGTCTTCTCATTATCCTGAGTTTTAAAGTAATCCCCGGCCAAGTTCTGGATGGTTAGATGACTAAAAATGTTGAACACGCTTAAAGAGCTTTCAGGCGCATAAGGAATTAATAATTTCAAAATCAACAAAAACCATATTAAGTACTGCCAATTAGCACTCATCCTGTTTGCAAACACCCAGCGAACGACTATGATCAACCCTATAAGAATGCTTCCCATGAGCGAAGAGTATAGCAGCCAGGAAATAAAGGAATACAGTTCCATGAAGAGCTCTCCCTTATTTTTTCTTTTGATCTAGAATACGCTTTAATTCCTCTATCTCTTCTCTTGATAATTCTTTTTCTTCCAGAAAATTAGCAAACATCACATTTAAGGCACCAGAAAATACCTTTTCTAAAAAAGACTGACTTTCCGCTTTTACACACTCATCCTCTGCGACGAGAGGGTAATAAACGTATGTCCGGCCATCCTTATTAAACGCAATGGCCTGTTTCTTGACCAGTCGCCCAAGCAGCGTTTTAATTGTCTTTGGTTTCCACGACATAACGCCATCAAATTTCTTAATAACTTCATTAGCGGTAATGGGTGCGCTAGACCATAATATTTTCATGACTTGCCATTCCGTATCAGAGATTTGTGGTAATTTTTTCATGAATTTCACTTCCTAGGATTACAAATGTAGTATATAATTACTATAGCTTTCTCTGACCCTGCTTGTCAATAAAAATAGTCCTTATCCATTTTTGTGGACAAGGACTATTTTCTATCAGCACTTAAATACTAAATTTGCGAATTGCTTCTTGCAACTCTATGGCAAGATTCGCTAAACTTTGGCTAGATGAAGCAATTTCTTCCATAGCTGCTGATTGTTCCTCAGTAGCCGCCGATACGGTTTGTGCTTCTCCCGCTGCTTTTTTACTTAACCGATCAATTTTTTCTACTGTTTTTACAATTTTCTCACTTGCTGTTGCCAATTCATTAATAGCTGCAGAATTTTCCTTAACCTGCTCAGATACTTGCGCTACGAGCGTCACAATTTCCTGGAAGGCCTGACCAGCGAAATTGACCACTTCTGCTCCACGTTTGACTTCCCGAGTTCCGGCATCCATAGATGCAACCGCTTTATCCGTCTCTCCCTGTATCCCACCGATCAGAGATGAAATCTGTTCTGTGGCGGCTTGTGACTGCTCAGCTAATTTGCGGACTTCTTCAGCCACGACGGCAAAACCTTTGCCTTGTTCACCGGCACGTGCCGCTTCGATAGCAGCATTTAACGCTAACAAGTTCGTCTGTCCGGCAATTCCGGAAATCGTAGCTACAATTTGACCAATTTCTTTTGATTTTTCGCCAAGTTCCGCTACGACCTTCGCCGAAGTATTCACGGTTTCTTCAATTTGTGCCATCTGGTTTACTGCTTCATTAACAGATTCACTGCCTTGACCAGCTTTATCAGCAGCTTGCTCCGAACGATCGGCTACCTGACTGCTTGTTGCCGCAACATGCTGAATATGAGCAGTCATTTTTTCCACTACACTAGCAGTTTCATTGGCAACCACCAATTGTTCGCTAGCTCCGGCCGCAACTTCTGTAATCGAAGCGGCGACTTGATTAACAGCCTGAGACGATTGATCTGAACTTGCTGTCAATTCTTCGCTTGATGCCGCCAAATGTTCTGATTGAGCACTCATTTTTGCCACAAGATCTCGTAAATTTCTCTGCATAGCCCGAAACCCTTGTGCCAATTGGCCTATTTCATCCACTGATGTAATATGCATTTTTCTTTCACGCAAATCGCCTTGTGCTAAAAGCAAGCACTCATCGCGCAGTCGAGTAATCGGAGCTGCAAAACGTTTTGCCAAAATCACAATGGATCCTGCCGCCAACAGTAAACATACCAAGGAAATTCCTAGCATCAGCCATGCTAAATGACTCGTGGCACGCGTAGCTTCCTGCTGCGGTGCCGCTACCATCATGACCCAGCGCTGTCCGCCAGGTAAATTGATTGGAGTAGCTACGGCAACTCTTGCTATACCATCAACGAATGTATAGTTGCCTTTCACTTGTTTGCCTGTCTGACTCGTCTTAATTAATTGAATTAGTTGATCATCCAATTCCGTTTGTTGCAAATTCAACTCAGAATTGATTTTTTTATCAATTAAATTTAACTTTCCGACAAGTTCAGGCTGCTTGGGATGAGCAATGATCATACCAGAGGCATCGGAAATCTGGCCATAACCTGTCTCAAGAAATTTTAGATCCCCTATCATATTCGTGAGCCGTTCCAATGAAACCGTGCCGATAGTTACACCTGTCATTTGTCCATTGTTCATCACAGGTACAGCTAACATCACGGACAGTTTCCCTGTTGATTTTGACAGAAGAGGATTAGATACAACGGCCTTTTTGGTGGATACAGCTTGTTTAAAATAATCCCGATCCCCATAATTCGCCATAGTTCCTTCACTAGTCACGCCCATACCATCAGGAGCAATAAAAATGAGTGCGTCAAATCCATTATTAGCTTGTTTTACCTCTTGTAGAACTTGCATAATTTGAGCTTTATCACTGCCTATACGTAAAGCAGGATGATTTGCCACGCCATCTAGGCGAGCCAGCAAAACTTCGATATCATCTTGCACCCGATTGGCATAGTCCGTTCCTACAGCCATAGCCGTTTCATTGACACTGGCAGTTAATGATTGCTTGGAAAAATAATAGCTACTCAGTGATAATAGTCCCAAGAACACCAAAAATAACGGAACTAAAATCATTAATAACTTAATTTGAATACTTTTGATTTTCACGCTCAACATACTCCTTTAAATTAACATGATCAAAAAAAAACAAGCACTCGGCCTGCCTTCCACAACAATACTTTTTCGTTGGTAGCCTGGCAGTCATAGGCATGTTGCCTTTAGACCCATTGCTTTGCGTCCCTATTTTTCAATAAGTTTGCTCAATATAAAATGAATCTTGTTAACTGATGACACCTCGCACTTCTTTGTTCACCTCTTCTCCAAATAATAATGCAACACATAATATTTAAAATACTTGTATAAAACACAAAAAAAATACACAAGGTATTTTAAGGTATAATACAACAAAGAACTTAAAATCCCCTGCAAAATGGATAAAATACTTAAATATACTAAACAACTGCAATTTTATAATCTCTATAAGTAAATTGCAGGTCTAAACAATACGAAACCGCTATTTATCTAGAATTAGAAAAATAGCGGTATATTTCATTGGCGAAGTTTTCTTGCAGACCCATAGGGATCACGAGCGGCAACAATAGCGGATACCACTGCGGCACCATCTACTCCTGTTGCCATTACCTTACTAATATTGTTCTCATTAATCCCGCCAATAGCCACAACAGGAATATTTACTTGTCTCTTTATTTCTTGTAACATTTGCAAACTTACATTACTTGCATCATCTTTTGTTGTCGTAGGAAATACTGCTCCTACTCCCAAGTAATCTGCACCGCCCGCTTGAGCCGTTAAAGCCTGCTTGAGCGTAGCTGCAGATACACCAATTATTTTATTAGGTCCAAGTAACCTTCTTGCCACCGACAAAGGCATATCATCCTGCCCGATATGAAGGCCGTCGGCATCGATAGCTAAAGCAATATCAGTTCGATCATTCACTATAAAAGAAACACCATATTTTGCAGTAATACCTTTTAACAATAAAGCACATTGAAAGAATTCTCGCGTGGATAAACTCTTTTCCCGAATTTGCACTATCGTAACGCCGCCTAAAATAGCTTGTTCCACTGTTGCCACAATATCTTTCCCGTACAACAAATCTCTATCTGTTACTAAATATAACGAATAGTTAATGGGACTTTTGCTCATAAATAACGCGACCCCCTTTTCGTATGTCTTCTTCAGTCATGGACCAAACAGCATCAAACAATCGGACTCTGAAGATCCCAATACCTTCTCCTGACTGCAAGGACTTTTTTGCTAACTCCCCGGCCAAGCCCATGACCGTCACGCCGGCGGCCGCCCCAATAAATGGATCGGGTGCTATCCCGCAAAAGCAGGCAATCAAAGAAGTCGCCATACATCCTGTACCTGTTACCTGCGATAAGATCACATGACCATTATCAATGCGACAAATTCTATCTCCTTGCGCAATAATATCTCGCTTACCTGTGATAGCGATTACACAATCAAGTTTTTGAGCTAGCTGTTGCGCCACCTTTTCGCTATCCTCTTCACCAGAAACCGAATCAACACCTTTGATATCAGCATCCATACCTGCTAAAATCTTGATCTCTGACATATTGCCCCGAATGACTGTAGGACAAACTTCTTCGATAATTCGTTTGGCCGTAGTTGTGCGTAATTTTGTAGCTCCCACTCCTACTGGATCAAAAACAATGGGAATCCTTTTTTCTCGCGCCCTTTTACCTGCAACTATCATTGACTCAATATTGCGGGCATTTAGAGTCCCTATATTAATAACCAAGGAAGAAGCAAAAGAAACCATTTCTTCCACCTCGCCAATATCATCAGCCATAACAGGAGATGCACCGATTGCCAAGGTCATGTTAGCACAATCATTGACTGTCACATAATTTGTAATATGATGCACTAACGGTTTTTTCTCTTTAATTTCTAAGAGTAGATTCACTATTTCTGGCAATATTTCCATTTCCTATGCCTCCAAGTATTTTTATTCTAGTGAAATCTCGATAAGATAGTTTTTCTTTTGTCCATATCACTCATTTTGCTGCCATTAAAGAATTGCCTACAGACAAAGAGTGTCTCCACGGGATTCATCCCTTCTTCATAGCCCTGTTGCTCAAACTCATGCCAAATGCCTTCTTGCATTTTTTGCGAAAGTCTCTGCAGTTTGCCAAACTCAGCAAGCACATTTTTTAGTTCATCACTATCCATTAAGGCCATAATCTTTTTACCTTTTTCCAAACCAATGATAAAAAGAAAAGCCGCTACCTTTTGCAGTGCATTCAACCGAAGTACCTCCCTTATAAGTGTTCAAATCCCTTACCAGTATTTTTTCGATTAGCAACCTCATGCATTAATATTCCAATACTAATCCTACACCAATCTCTTTAACATTCATAGCTTGAGCTAAACTTATTTTTGAATATAAATCAGTACAATGGCAGGCATAAATAGCGTGAGGCTGGCATTTTGCAAGATATTCAACGGTATTACTTAATTTATCTTGGGAGGGATTTAACAGGTGAAAACCGCCAATAACATCATAGACTCTTTCCTCATGACATATCTTTTTAGCATATTCAATCATATTGCAAATTCCCGCATGAGAACATCCTGTGATGATAATCAATCCCTGATTAGACCGATACACCAGTGCAGAATCATCCAGTACAAAGTCATCTTCCCAAATGCCATCCCGCAGTGTTTTACCTATTGGGGTTCTTGCCTCAAACGCATTAGTTCTTTCGATTTCGCCCAAAAACAGGAGTCTATCAGTAAGCCATAGAGACTGTTTCCCAAGCTCTAATGAAAACGACTTCTTTAATTGATTGCTAGAAAACATGGACCCCACATCAAGCCCGTCCACATTCTTATCTAAAAATGCATCTGGATGAGCTATGACGGTAGGTTTTTTACATCGATGCCCTTCAGCTATTGCCTCAGAATATAGTTTAACTAATTCGTTGAGTCCCCATGTGTGATCATTGTGCCCGTGTGAAATAACTACCCCATCTAACGTTAATAAATCAATACCCATTTTAATGGCATTTCTCAGGAATATACCCGAATATCCTGTATCAAATAAGTATTTTCTATCATCACACTCAATGAAATACGATACACCGGGCTCGCCCTGAAAATATCTATCAATCAGCGTATGATTATCAACTAAAACGGTTAGTTTCATATTTACCCTCCCTGTTTCATCCTTTATCTACCTTAAAACAATTACCCCAAAAATGCAAAAAATCCTGCAAAATGTCTTGAAGAGCTTTTTGCAGGATTTTTTGTTAAATATTATATGATTAGCATGAATCAGCCTAAAATTTCCTGAATGGAGTCCGCACATACTTGTACCACAAAATCCATATCTGTACGGCTAATCGTCAATGGAGGATTAAAATACAGCACATCTCCTATCGGTCTGAGGACAACGCCTTTGTCCAGAGCCTTTTTATAAATCTGGTAGCCTATTCTGCGTTTTCCATCAAAGGAGCGCTTCGTTTCTTTGTCTTCTACCAACTCAATGGCATTAATGAGGCCAATCGAGCGGATATCGCCAACATACTTATAGTCCTTTAACTTCTCACAGATCAACTGAGTAAAATACACGGCGTTTTGATTGGCCTTCGTTAAAATGCCTTCTTCCTGCATAATGGCCAAAACTTCAACAGCCGCTGAGCAAGCCAAGGGATTACCACTATAAGTATGGCTATGCATAAACGCTTTATGCGTACCGTAATCTGCATAAAATGCATCATACATCGTTTGGGTCGTTACGACCAATGCCATTGGCAAATAGCCGCCTGTCAGCCCTTTGGAAAGACACATGATGTCAGGTGAAATTTCTGCATAGTCACAGGCAAACATTTTGCCTGTTCGGCCAAAACCCATGGCAATTTCATCGTCAATTAGATGAACGTTATGCTGATTACAAGCTTGGCGAAGTTTTTTGAGATAAATGGGCGGATAGATTTTCATGCCTGCTGCCCCCTGTACAAGCGGTTCAACCAAAAAGGCACAAGTCTCATGTCCATATTGCGCAAAACATTTCTCAGCTGCCTCAAAGCACTCAGCATTGCAGCTTTCACGTTGCTTGCCATAGGGGCATCGATAACAATCCGGCCCGTCCACATGAATCATATCAAGCAGCATCGGCTTAAAAATCTCGGAATACAAATCAACACCACCCACAGACAAAGCACCTACCGTTTCACCATGATACGCATTGGTCAGGGACATAAACTTTTTTTTCTGCCTATTGCCTGTCTGATAATGATACTG
Organism: Pelorhabdus rhamnosifermentans; assembly: GCF_018835585.1. Lineage (NCBI taxonomy): Bacteria > Bacillati > Bacillota > Negativicutes > Selenomonadales > Sporomusaceae > Pelorhabdus > Pelorhabdus rhamnosifermentans. The sequence continues at coordinate 18,391 of NZ_JAHGVE010000023.1, read as the reverse complement.
AAAACTCATTTTCATAGCGGCTTCAACTGCTGAAGACCCGTTATCGGTAAAAGAAAATTTAGTAAGTCCCGCAGGGAGAACCTGCACCAACCGATCGCACAGAGTAATAGCGGGAACATGAGAAAAATTAGCGAATATAACATGTTCCAATTTGTCGATCTGTTTTTTCACAGCTGTGTTAATACGTTCGTTACAGTGTCCCAATAGATTACACCACCAAGAACTGACAACATCAACATAACGCTTGCCATGAATATCATACAGATACATTCCTTTGGCATGATCAATAATAATGGGGGGAAGTTCTTCGTAATCTTTCATTTGTGAGCATGGATGCCAGATATGTTCTAAATCCAATTCAATTAAATTCATTGGTTAGACCTCCTTATAACATTCACACAGAATTTTTGCATCTAGTGTGAGATTTTCATCGTTATTGGCGACGCAGGTAATGACGGGCAGACCTGTTAATCGTTCGATGGATTTTTTATTGTCTCTATGTAAAAAATTACCATTATCATACTTGTTTAAGATAATGCCTTTTACTAGAATTTCTTTGCTTCTGGCATAGTCTATGGTTAATACAACGCTATTAATTGTGCCAAGTTCGGCAGAAGCCACAACAATTATATCCAGTTTCAAAAGCTTAATAATGTCGATCAACATCAGCTCTTTTTCATCTAACCGCAAGGGGCAAATAATACCACCGCTGCCTTCAACCGTGATATAGTCATATTGCTGTTTAGCCTTAGCAAAATCAGCAAGTATGACGTCTGTTTCAATTGGCTGTTTCTCTATTTGCGCTGCAAGATGAGGGGACACAGCTGTTTTGTAAATATATGAAACCATATCCTGCGGACGAACAGCAAGTCCTGCCGTATCAGCAACAACTTTACAGTCACCAGGTATAAGTTCTCCGTCCACCACATCTGCACCGCTGAGGGCCGCTTTATAGTAACCCGCATTCATTCCGCTTTGACGCAATAATTTTACAATTAAGCTCGTAACATAAGTTTTGCCGACATCCGTTCCAGTTGCTGTGATAAATATTCCTTTACTCATAACATTTCCACCTCGTAATGTAAGTTTTTCGATTACATTTTGCATAATACCCACGGTAGTATGAATTCATTATAATGGAAAAAGTCATAATTGTAAACCACGTAACTTTAATAAGTTAACAATTGACTTTTAGAATAAATTGCATTATAATGCAATTTAATAAAATTATGCAAGCAGACTCTTGAATACCCAGTTTAATCTAATTAGAGATATCTGCTTTTATTAAGTAAACCAGAAATTAAAATTCGGTTTACAATTAATCGGATAATATGGAAAGGGGTTTGTTATGACACCACGGAATATGACAGTAACTGGATTGCTAGCGGCACTTATCGCAATTTCCGGTTCCTTAAAAATGCCAGGGATTATTCCCGGTACAGAATTCCAACTGTCTGCGCCGTTGGCTGTAGCGATTTGTGCTGTTTATGGTTTTCGCCGCTATTTTGTGGCCGGAATTTTGGCCAGTATTGTAACATTGCTGTTAGGAACGCAAACGCTCTTAAATACAGCAATCGCCCTACTATTTCGTGTAACGATTGGCTTGGTTTTAGTTGTCTGTGGGACTGCTTGGCCAGTTGTCGTTATCGCCGGTCCGATTGCTTCATTTCTGGCTAGATTGAGCTTAATGGGAATTATGGGGCAAGCGGCGTGGGCCGTAATAGCTGCCGCAATTCCAGGAATGATTTACACAGCTTTTACAGCTTGGCCACTAACTTTGATGATAAGGCGGATTCGCCGGGAAACAGAAAGGATGAGAGAACATGTTGTACAGCGTTAAAATGCGTTCGGCCCAAGGAGGAGCTCACGAGCAAGGCGGCCGGCATATTTCCGGTGCCGAACGGATGGTGCCAACAGAGTCAATCGAACAAGTAGCCCTCTCCATGATTGAACGAGCATTTCATCATAGCCGAGGTTGCGCTGATTTTATTAATTTAAAAATTGAAGAAGTCTCAGAACAAAATTTTGTATATGTAAATCAACTGCCCATTGACACCGTTGTAACGCAAGATGTGCCTCAGGGCCGTAAATTGGCGAAAGAAACCTTGATTGCAGCTGGAGTAACAGAAAAAGCGGCTCAGTCGGGACTAGACCAATTGACAAATCTGACTGACAGTATGCGCGGTGCTATGCTAATCTCGGCAGCAGATGGGCAACGCCTGGACCCTTTTACTCAGCGGGGTGTTCGTGTCAGCAGCATGGATATTGCCGATAGTAAACATTATGAGTCTCTGCTTATCCAGTTGGGATTGACGGACGTGCATGTGCGTGAAGCAGTGGTTTTGGCTTCAAAGGTCCAGTCGGCGCCTGGCGTAATTGCTGAGTTATGTTGGTCTGACGACCTCAATTATACGACAGGCTATGTAGCCAATCATTTAGGATATTTTCGTTTTCCTCATTTGAAACAACCGGACAGTCCCGTTGGTGGTCGGGCCTTTTTTGTTGAACCGGACATAGATTTAGAAAAGCTCATCAATTATTTGGAAAATACTCCTGTACTGGTAGTACCGCAAAATTTTGCGGAAAAAGAGGAACCATGCAAAAGCTGAAGCAAATGGAACAGGAATTAGGCGTTATGGAACAGAAAAATTTGCTGCGACAACTTCAAACGATGGAGCCAGTAAATCCATCTCACGTTCTTATAGACGGCCAGGAATATCTGTTAATGGCATCAAATAACTATCTTGGCTTGACTCATCATCCTTTCGTCAAGGCGGCTGCTGCCTCTGCCGCAGAACAGTATGGCACGGGATCCGGTGGTGCCAGGTTGACAAGTGGCAATCATTCTGGCTATGAGGCACTAGAAACAGAACTTGCCCAATTAAAGCAAACCGAGGCGGCGCTAGTATTTAATACAGGCTATATGGCCAATGTCGGTACAATTAGCGCTTTGGCAAATGCAAATGATGTAATTTTCAGCGATGAACTTAATCACGCCAGCATTATTGACGGGTGCCGTTTGTCCAAAGCGCGAACCATTGTTTTTCACCATAGTGATATGGCACATCTTGATAAGCTGCTCAAAAATACACCGTGCAATGGGCAGCGTTTGATTGTGACAGACGGTGTATTTAGCATGGACGGCGATATTGCTCGATTGGACGAAATCGTCATGCTAGGGGAGAAATACGACAGTCTCATCATGGTTGACGATGCTCATGCCACTGGAGTCATTGGCCCAGGTGGCCGCGGAACAGCGGCCTATTATGGCGTCAGCGACAAGGTACAGATTGAAATCGGTACCTTAAGCAAATCGTTGGCAGCTGAGGGCGGTTTTGTCGCTGGCAGTCACTTGCTTATTCACTATCTGATGAATCGGGCTAGAAGCTTTATTTTTTCTACTGCTTTATCCGCTGCAACAATTGCGGCGGCAAGAGCGGCATTACAGGTATTAATAGCTGAACCTAAACGAGTTGAAATACTTAATACCAAGGCAACTATGTTAAAAAAAGAGTTGCTAGCGGCAGGACTACCTGTGTTAGCGAGTGAGACACCGATTATTCCCCTGCTGATCGGCGATGCGGCGCAGACGTTAGCGTTTTCCAGGACTCTTTATGATGCCGGACTCATTGTGTCGGCGATTCGTCCACCGACAGTTCCGGCAGGAAGCAGTCGTCTACGACTTACCGTAACAGCAGCCCATTCTTCGAGAGATCTCGCCAAGGCTAGTGGCATCATTATTCATGCAGCTAAAAAGGCAGGGCTTATCTGACGGAATTGAAGACAAACAGCTCCTATCCATTATATGGGTAGGAGCTGTTTGTTGTCGTTAGTATTACCGATCAGGATTTAAGATGGTTGGCTATAATGAAACGTACCGTGTTGACTAGTATGATACTATAAGAATGTAAAATTCATTACGGAGAGGAAAGATCAATTTTGGCTATTTTCTTTCATATACTAGGTCATAATATTATCCCCATATTTACACTAATTGTCTTAGGTTTTATCTTAAGCAAAAAATTTGATTTAGATATATTCAGCCTTAGTAAATTAAATTTTTACCTACTCGTACCAGCCTTTATCTTTGTTAATTTATATACAACGGCAATTAGTCTTGATATGATTAAGGTTCTTTTTTGTGCAATATTTATTCTTGTTAGCAATGATATAATTGGAAGAATTATCGCTAAAATTCGGAACTATGATGTAGGACTGACAAATGCTTTTAAAAATTCGATCATGTTTAATAATTCCGGCAATATCGGACTATCTCTTGCAGTGCTGGTTTTTTCTAGTGCGCCTTTTGTAGTTGATGGTAAAACACCTTATTTAACTGAAGCGATTACCGCACAAATCATCATACTTGTATTTCAAAATATAACAACAAATACGCTGGGATTCTATAATGCCGGAAAAGCCAACTTAAAAGCCAAAGATTCAATTATAAAAGTACTTTCGATGCCTTCCATTTATGCCATTCCTGCGGCATTTATTTTGAAAAGTATTGACTTCGATTTTACAGAAACGATCATATGGCCTGCTTTAGAATATCTAAAAAACGCACTCGTGCCTATTGTCTTAATAACATTAGGAGTTCAACTTTCCAAAACTAAATTTGATTTAAAAAATACGGATGTTCATATTTCAGCGTTTACAAGACTAATTATCGGTCCGATACTTGCGACACTTTATATACATATTTTGGGTTTCACAGGTATTGTCGCTCAAACAGTGTTTATAGCCTATTCTGTACCAACTGCTGTAAATACTGCATTAATTGCAGTTGAATGTGATAGTTGTCAGGATTTTGCATCTCAGGCTGTCATGGTATCTACCCTCTTTAGTGCTGTGACACTTACATTATCTATCTATGTAGCCAGAGTTATGTTTCCTATTTAAAAAACTTTAGTAGTTTTGCTAAAAACAGGAACTTGTCCATTAGTCGACAAATTCCCGTTTTTTTATATTTTGCCTACTCATTTTATTGCGTGGTGCATCGAGTAATTATACGATATAATTTGCCAACCGATTAATCCTAAGATTACTGTAGAGCTAGAAATATGTAGGCCCGTATAAGATACTATGTCTTCTTTCTCCACCTCTTCTTGAGAATTTTTATGCTGTGAGCTTTCTTCTAATAAATTAAAAGTTAACCCCAACGTCAGTACTCTATTTTTTCCATCTACAGCTTGTTCTGGCGGTACATGATAAACAGAAACCTGAAAACACGAAAGACAGAATAAAAAGATCAAAATGGCAATCGTAGTCAACATAGTGTTTTTAGCCGCCTGCCCCGTCAATATCACTTCGCGTTCGTCTCGTTCTTTGAGAAAAGTCATTTTCGTTAATACCTTTTCCCTAAATACTTCGGATACCATTAGCCGAAAACTTAAATAAGTAGAAACAATCATCCATGACCCAAATATGTAACATCCTCCGAAATCATACCATACCTTTGCATAGCCGTTACTCTGTGCAGCCGTTTCTAAACCAAACGCAAAAAGGGAAATAAAATAAACCATAAGTATTGGCAGTTCATATAAAAATACTTTTAATAAAATCGAATCATATTTTTTCATTGTTTTCCTCCTCCACTGAAAAAATAGCCTGGATATCTGTTTTAAAATACCTTGCAATACGAAAGGCCAGCTCTAAAGACGGATTATATCCCCCCTTCTCAATCGCAACAATGGTAGCACGTGTTACGCCAATTTCTTTGGCAAGCTGTTCTTGTGTTATTCTGTGTTCGGCTCGAAAAACGTGTAAGCGATTAATAATTTCTAGTTGTGCTACTGATTTAGTCATACCTTGCTCCCATCGAATAAGTTTTCACGCTATAAATGTACATCAAAATAAACTATATGTCAAGTTTATTTTACATATGGTTTATAACGTAAAAAAACCACGAAATCCGTGGTTTCATAAATATTATAGACTTATATCCCCAGCATCCTACAGGGCTTGTCTCACAATGCGTTCCAAATCGGCCTTTGTTAATTTTCGCGGGCTATTGGGCAACAATCGATACGCCAGTGCATCGGGTACAATCATTGAAATAACCTGCTCGTCCAGTCCAATTTCACGCAGATCATGAGGAATATCAATATCTTGTTTTAATTTCACAACTGCCACTACTGCTTTTCGGGCCGCTTTACGCAAAGGAATAGCTGCTACATTTTCTCCAAGGGCCTCAGCAATATTGCTAAATTTTTCATAATTTGCAACTAAACAAGCCTCCATCACATAAGGTAACATAATCCCATTGGCCACTCCATGAACAATGCCAAACTTTGCTCCTAAAGAATGGGCTAAACCATGGACTGCACCCAGGCCAACATTGGTAAAAACTGCCCCAGCCATCAAACTGGCTAAAGCCATCTGACTGCGTGCTTCAAGCTGATTCCCATTAGCATAAGCAGGACGCAAGTATTTCCCAATCAATTTGATAGCATGCAAGGCCAGAGCGTCACTAAGCGGCTCAGCGCTATTAGCAATATAAGCTTCAATGGCATGAGTCAAAGCATCAATACCAGTAGCAGCAGTAACTTCCCGTGGCATTGAAACATGCAATTTAGGATCGACGATCGCTAGACTCGGCATCATCAAGGCATGGGCTACGCCAATTTTTTCTTTGCTTTTCTTATCAGAGGTGACAGCACCAGCTGTCACCTCACTGCCTGTTCCTGCCGTTGTCGGGATGCAGATCAGCGTAATGCTTGGTTGCCGAATTGAACGTCTTTTACGCATATAATCTTCAATAAATCCCCCATTGTTCGCTACCATCGCAATGGATTTCGCTGCGTCCATCGGACTGCCACCACCAAAAGCCAGAATCAGATCAGCGCCAAACTTTTGGACTTCTATAACGCCACGATCTACTGTCTCGATACTAGGATCAGCCTCGATTTCAGAATAAAGCTGAACTTCTATGCCGGCCTGTTCCAGCGAATCAAGAATTATTGGTAAAAAGGGGGATTTTTTCGTCGCAGTCTTACCTGATACAAGAAAAGCCTTACGGGCTTTTCTTTTTTGGCACTCTTCTCCTATTTGCCGAATTATATCATTGCCAAATAACACTTCCGTAGGAAATCGAAATGAAAAGTCATTCATCCTACCCACCCTTTCTTGTCTATCCTACTATTTTTTATTCTCTAATCAAGGATTAATCGTGGTTTTATATACCTGCTTGCCGTCTTTGAGCTCCATAACAATGGCACTCTTAACAGGGTTATGATATTTATCAAGTGTAATCGAACCCGTTACAAGCTGCAAGTCTTTTGTTTGAGCCAAAGCATCTTTGATTTTTACAGGGTCAAAGCTATTGGCCCGTTTAATCGCATCAATGGCCATGCAAGCCGCATCATAACCAAGGACAGCCGGAGCATCAGGCACTTGATTATATTCTTTTTGATAGGCCTCAACAAATTTATCAATTTGTGGTGTATGGTTATCAGGGGCATAGTGATTAGAGAAAAATGTATTATTCAAGGCTGCAGCGCCAGCCATTTCTACCAACTTCGGTGAATCCCAAGCATCGCCACCAATAATTGGGACGGTAATGCCCAATTCACGCGCCTGCTTTACAATTTTAGCTACATCTTCATAATAACCGGGAACAAACAAAACGTCGGGGTTAGTAATTTTTATTTTAGTTAATATGGCTTTGTAGTCTTGATCCTTTTGCAAATAGGCTTCTTTTGCTACAATATTTCCACCATTTTTTACAAAGTGTTCTTCAAAATATTGTGCCAACCCTTTAGAATAATCTGCACTATTATCAATATAGATGGCAGCAGTTTTGGCCTTTAATGTTTTAGAAGCAAAATCAGCCATCACATTTCCCTGAAAGGGATCAATGAAACAAACTCGAAAAGCAAAGTCATTCACCTTTTCCCCATCAGCCGTTACTTTAGGATTGGTGGCAAAGGGAGTAATAAAAGGAATTTTATTTTGAGCCGCAATCGGTGCCGCAGCAATGGAGTTGGTGCTTCCACCCGTACCAAGAACTAAGATTACTTTATCCTGGTTAATTAATTTAGTCATAGCATTGGCTGATTCTGATGGTTCAGAGCGATTATCAGCAATAACAAAAGAAATTTGTTTACCAAGAACTAAGGATCATTTAAATTTTTACCAGTCACATCTTCTATTTTTTTTAACGATAATCTAAGGTATTGCGATGCACAAACAATCGCTTAGCTGTTTAGACTACATTGCCGTTTTCTTCAAAGTAAACAAATAAGCTAGAGACTAAATCCATTTTGTATCGCGTGTCATATTCATGAAGCGGCTCAATGATTTCCTCATAATAGCTGCGCAATTTTTCAAGTGGAATATCAAACAGTAGTTTGTAAATTCCTAATTGCTCATAGACATAAACGGGTCGGGAGTTGCGCTTAAAGTTGGCCAGACGCAATGCTTTATGAGCCTGCAGGTAACTTTGCCGCACATCGCACAACTCTTCAACCCGCTTGCCTAAACCGGCAGCGACAGATAAGTCTGGAAATTTGGTATTCAATGCTTCTACTACAGCAGCCAGAATAACCACATTTTGCCTTGCTTCTACCGTCTTTTTCCCAGACGGCATTAATAGAACAAGAGTATCCATCCAGGCCATAGACAAACAGTTTTTTCCGCGCCGCACCAAAACCATTCGAACCTGCTGTTTTAGCTGCATTTTTAAAACAATCATGCCTTGTTCCTCTGTTATCCCCTGCTTTTGCCTATATTCAGGCAATCCGCGCAGACTCACGATCGCTACCTGCTGCATTGAGGATAAATCATAATTAAAGGCCAGTGCCCGCTGAATTAAACTTTCTGCATCCTCAACCGGCTTTAAGAGCAATTGTTCCATAAAATCACTAATAGAACGTTCTTCTAAATGTTTCATCACAATACAACTGCATATTTCCTGCGTAACCTCAACTAACTTGACTTTCCAGGGTAATTCAAAAACCGGAAAACAAGCTAAATCAGCCAACTCAATTACTTCTTCTGGTATTGTTTCAATATAGGGACCCAAATTAATAATCAGTCCAGCTAAATTTTGAACCATCCGGTCTAAACCTGTTTTTCCTGCAACAGGCTTGCTTTTCGCCAAAGAACGGAGCTTTAGAATTTCCTGATAACTAACCATCGGACATTCCCCCTTGTATTAGTTAGGCACCTCGCGCAAACTGCTCCAGATATACAAAAAAAGACTGCCAATTTAACACCGGCAGTCACCATCGACACCCAAACGAAATACAATTTCTTATAGAATAGCAGAATTTAAAAGAACGTCAATAAATTCACTTCTTGAGCTTATCGCAAAACTCAAAGCCAACAGGCTAAATTCTATCGATCTTTCGCCGCTTGGACCCACTATGATTCGTGGGAGCATCTTCTTTTGACTTGGTGGACACTTTCGCCATATATCCCAAGGGCACATTCCATTACTGCTTCCGACAGACTGGGGTGCGGATGAATGGTATGGCCAATCTCTTTTACCGACAATTTGTTTTGAATGGCCAGAGCCCCTTCCATAATCAAATCACTGGCATGGGGCCCAAAAATATGCATCCCTAAAACATGGCCGGTTATCTTATCTGCAATGATTTTAACCAACCCGTCTGTTTCCCCCAGAGAAACAGCTTTTCCATTGGCTGCAAAATTAAATTTATCAATCTGAATTTCTTTTCCTGCTTCTAGCGCTTCCCGCTCAGTCAATCCAACCACAGCACATTCAGGTGTTGTATAGATACACCCCGGCATCGCTTTATAATCAATCGTTACGTTACCGCCAACGGCATTCTCGGCTGCAACGCCCCCCGCAGCCGAAGCGGCATGAGCCCACATAACTTGCCCTGTCACATCTCCAATGGCATAAATACCTGCTACCGAGGTTTCCATTTTATTATTTACCTTAATCCCTTTATAGTTATATTCAATTCCAACTTCGTCGAGTCCCAAACCTTCAACTACGGGAGAGCGGCCACTAGCCAGCAGAACTTTTTCCGCTGCAATTTCTTGGGAATCGGTTCCCTTGGTAATAGTCACAACGACTTCGCAGCCGTCTTCGCGCAGACTCATAACACGACTGTTAGTCAAAAACTTTATGCCCTGCTTACGATAAACCAAAGCCATTCGTTTAACAATCTCCTCGTCGATATTCGGCAATATTCTTGGCTGCATTTCCACTACCGTAACCTCACAGCCAAAAGATTGAAAAATAGCTGCTAATTCGATTCCAACAGCTCCGGCTCCGATAACGACCAGACTCTTAGGTACTTCTGTCATAGCCAATAATTGATTACTATCAATCACCCTGTCAAGATCAGCACCCGGTATGGGCACAGACATCGGTGCTGATCCAGTAGCCAAAATAATTTTTCGGGCACTATACTGTTTCTCAGCGTCATTATTACTGACGCTTATTTGGTTAGACGCCATCAGTTTCGCTGTTCCGCTCCTAATATCTATCTTATTACTTTTAATGAGCTGAAAAATCCCCTTTTTTATTTGCTCTACAACCTGCTTCATTCGTCCTGCTACTCGATTAAAGTCAAAGCCAATATGATCGGCCTGAAGGCCGAACTCTTGTAAAGACTGCAAGTCACGCCATTTTTCCGCACTCTTTAGTAGTGTTTTCGTCGGAATACAGCCACGGTTCAGGCAGACTCCGCCCAATTCTTCTTTTTCGATTAACAAGACCTTGGCCCCTAATTGAGCCGCTCGAATGGCGGCAACATATCCTCCCGGGCCACCGCCAACAACAGCCACATCATAATCCATATCTATACCCCTTTTTTGGTTAACGTTTATAATTCCAGGCCGGATTCCCATATTTTTTTTCGACTAACTGCTGACTAACTAACCGCTCTTCAGCTGTTAAATCTCCTCTTTGATTATCAACACCAATGGTAGAACAGAACGCCGCCAACATAGCAGCGCGCATTTCTTCTCCTGTTACTTTGCGCTCTAAAATTTCTCTAATCGAAATAACGTGATTGGAGAGTACACTGACCATTTTGCTGCGCTTTAGAGAAGAAGAAAATTTCAATACAGCGGCTAACTTTTCAGGCGAAAAATCAAGTAAAATCGATCCATGCTGCAAAATGACGCCATGCTTGCGGACTTGAGCGCTTCCGACCAATTTTCGTCCTTCATAAATAATCTCATAGCCCGATGGGGAATCAAAACAGGCTGCTGACGATACCTGTTCTTTGCGATTGGTTTTTGCATAGGCACTGCGCGGTATGCTCATCTGCGCAGAAACACCCAGCTTATCTAGTCCTGCCAGCACTACATTGCTGAAATAGCGATAAGAAGCGGTAATTGTCGATGGAATACACGGAACATCTTCCCGAATCACAATGCTATAGGTCAGTTCCGCATCATGCAGTACAGCCCGGCCGCCTGTTAATCGTCTGACCACATCAATCCCCTGCTTGCGACACGCCTCCAAATCAATAGCCTCTCGAGCTTGCTGAAAATATCCCAGACTCACCGCCGATGGATTCCAGCCGTAGAACCTTAATGTAGGCGGAACGTCGCTCCGGCTATGAGCCAGCAGAATGGCTTCATCGATAGCCATGTTGGCAGCAGCACCTGCTCTGCCTGTATCAAGGATACGCCAAAGCATTGCTCCCACCTCCGATTTGACTCTCCCTCAAGGCTTGCAGACTTTCCTGCCTTGTAAGAGGCCGCGGATAATTATAGAGAATTCCGCCGGGCCGTTCATTATAATAGGGGCGGTTACAATCAAGACAACCTGTGGTTTCAAAGGCTTTCCCATCAGCAAAAAAAGTTCGCCAATTAGGAAGGATAAAATCTGTGATGATTCCATCGACACAATAAATCGCGCGGCGATTCACTCCTTGGCACAACAAATGACGGGCCATTTGTATCCGCCGATACTGCCCAATCGCGGGAGGATTTTTTTCAGCAAAAATCGTTCCCTGCACAGGGGTAAATGCAAACAAACCAACAGTAATATTCCGGTCCACACAGGCGGCTATTTGATCGACCATCTCTTCTTCTGTTTCGCCAAGACCAACAATCAAATGAGTCGTCACACTTCCAGGTAAAGCCTTCGCACACTCTGTTAGCAGCAACCATTGTTTTTCCCAATCTCCGCCTTTTACTTGACCGTAAAGTTCAGGAGTGGCAGCATCCAGGGCAATGCAAATTCGTTCCGCGCCTGTCGCTAAGAGAGTCTTAGCCTGTGCTAGACTATCAATATGACTGGACACGCAGATAGGCTTGCGCCCCTCTTGATTCAACTTTTTCAACGAATCAATCGTATTCTCCCAGCTCTCTTTAGTATCTACAACTTGCAAGCAGATTCTTTTTAAATCACGACGCTCCACAGCCTCGACAATATCCGGCACAATATCATCCGCCGCAAAAGCAGGCCAAGTTACCCTTGATAACAGGTTCTCATTTGCACTACTGTTAGAGGCTTGTGTACAAAAAGCGCAGTGATTGCGGCATTTTTCTCCTAACATAATATAGGCCGTAGTAGAAGACACATCGCTTTTGATTCTTTTTTTCCCAATTGCACAAGCAGTACCAGCTGATAGTTTCCATGTCATCACAGCACACAACACTCCTCGCTCTTTTTAATGGTTAAACAAAGCTGATCTGCTAATCGCACTGCTTCAGATACGGGGTTTACGATACCATTGATACCCGAACGAATCGCCCATAAGTCCAACTTCTGACGATAACTGCCGCCCGGCCTCATACAACCAAGCAACAGGGGACTATCGGGAAAATCTTTTCTTGCTTCTACCAGTAGTTCCACTACGGCTTCAATTGCCGGCGGTTGACAGTTTTCGAAGCGCGTGTTTCTAGTCGGTGTAAACACAATAAATGTGATACCTGAGACTCCTAGCTCTTTTAACTCATTAAGCGCCCGATACTCTCCTTTTATCTCACCGCCGTGAAGACCAATGCAAAGATGCGGGATGACAGCACAAACTTTCCTGAGCTTTTGATAGCAACAAATATAGTCCTCAACAGTACGAGCGAGGCCAAAAACTTCTCGAATCGTTTCGTCAGCCCCAACAAAATCGAACGACACTCTATCGGCTACCTTAGCAATGCGGAAAATATCATCATCATCAACTAACCCTACGTGCATATTGCACTTTCGGCCCTGTTTCAAAACAGCGATTCGATCGATGTGTGTAGCGATGGGAACCTTTCCTTCGGCCGTGCACCCGCCACTAATTAACAAACTGCGGGCCTTGATCTCCTTGCCATCTTTTATCTCCTGGAGAAATTTCATAGACTTTAAATAGTGTCCACCGCAATGAGCGCAATTTAGCTCGCAGATACTACCAGTTACACTGACAGGCATAGTTTCATGGGGATAAGAAAAAAGGATATCAGAAGGAAAATTTTGTTTCCTGATTCGCCAGCCTTGCTGAGCTAAAAGCTCTAAGCTTGCCATTTTACTACTGGCTTTCGCGCTGCCTGCACCTCATCCAGCCTGCCGACTACCGTATTGTGCGGCGCATGCTGGATTTTTGCTGCGTCCGTCTGAGCTTCCTGGGCTATATCGCGCAGTGCGTGAATAAAACCATCCAACGTTTCTTTGCTTTCTGTTTCTGTCGGCTCAATCATCATGGCTTCTTCCACAATCAAGGGAAAATAAATGGTAGGCGGATGATAGCCATAGTCAAGCAACCGTTTGGCAATATCAAGCGTCTTAATGCCAAATTGTTTCTGTTTTTTAGCAGTGATAATACATTCGTGCATGCAAAAACGCTCAAAAGGAATATGATACGATTCTTTCAATTGACTCAAACAGTAATTGGCATTTAAAACAGCATCTTCACTGGCTTGGCGCAATCCGTCTGGGCCCATGGTACGAATATAAGCATAAGCTCTCACAATCACCCCGAAATTCCCATTAAAAGAATGCACTCTGCCTATAGATAGCGGCCGTTCCTCATCCCAGTCGTACTTCGAGCCGTCAAACGTTACAATTGGAGCAGGCAAAAACGGGATTAATTCGTTTTTTACCCCGACCGGCCCAGAACCAGGACCGCCGCCCCCGTGCGGAGTCGCAAAGGTTTTGTGAAGATTGAGATGCACTACGTCAAATCCCATATCGCCCGGTCGTATCAGCCCCATAACGGCATTCATATTCGCACCATCATAGTAAAGAAGGCCGCCAGCATCATGAACGATAGCTGCAATCTCCTGAATATGACTTTCAAACAATCCTAACGTATTGGGATTCGTAAGCATCAGTGCCGCCGTATCAGATCCAACTGCCGCCTTAAGTGCCTCCAGATTGACAGAACCATCTTCATTCGATTTAATTTCCATCGTCTCTAAACCACAAACAGCGGCACTGGCCGGATTAGTACCATGGGCCGAATCAGGGATAATCACCTTTGTCCTTTGCTCGCCCCGAAAACGATGATAAGCCCTGATAAGTTTCAGACCTGTCAATTCCCCATGAGCACCAGCCGCAGGCTGCAGCGTAATGGCATCCATTCCGGTAATTTCCGCCAGATAACGCTCCATATTATATAACAAAGCCAAAGCTCCTTGAGTAAGAGGAGCAGGCTGCAACGGATGAAGTTCAGAGAATCCGGGATAATGACAGATATCCTCATTTACTTTAGGATTATATTTCATCGTACACGATCCTAGCGGATAAAAACCGGAATCAACACCGAAATTTCGATTGGACAGTGTCGTATAATGACGCAGCAAATCCTGCTGGCTTAATTCCGGCAGTGCAGCACACTCAGATCTAATCAAGTCAGGCGACACCAGTGCCTTAAGTTCTTGGGCAGGTACATCACATTCAGGTAAGTCCACAGCTAAACGTCCCGGCTTACTCTTTTCAAATAATGTTAACGGCATCGGATTCATAATATCGCCTCCATTTCCTTCACAAAATAATCGATTTCTGCTTTTGTGCGTTTCTCAGTCACACAAAGGAGCATACAATTTTCAAGTTCAGGATAATATTTGCCGAGGTCTAAACCACCCAAAATTCCTTTTGCCAATAGTTTTTCATTGATTTCAGCCACAGATTTTCGAAATTTTACAGTAAACTCTTGAAAGAACGGACCGGAAAAGACCGATTCGCAGCCGGATAAGTTATGTAGCAACTGATAGGCATAATGGGCTTTTTGCAGACATTGCACAGCAACCTCGCGAAACCCCTGTTTGCCAATCGCACTCATATAAACGGCTGCTGTTAAAGCACACAATGCTTCATTCGAGCAAATATTTGACGTCGCTTTACTGCGCCTGATATGCTGTTCGCGGGCTTGTAACGTCAACACAAACCCCCGATTGCCACGATTGTCCGTCGTCTGCCCGACAATCCTTCCCGGCATTTTGCGCATTAATTTCTCTGTTGTTGCAAAAAAACCGAGATAAGGTCCGCCGAATGATAAGGACATGCCTAAACTTTGTCCTTCACCAACCACGATATCGGCCCCCAAAGCTCCGGGATTTTCCAATATTCCCCATGAAATAGGTTCCCCAACAGCAATCAAATATGCACCTTTTGCATGGGCTATTTCTCCTAGGGGGTGTAAATTCTCGATTAAACCAAAAAAATTAGGGGATTGTACGACGACAGCCGCCGTATAATCATCAAGCAATGAAGAAATTGCACTCAGTTCTGTCATTCCATCTTGATAAGGAGCAAACTCAATAGTAATATTTTGGTCTTTAGCATAAGTCAGTAATATTTCCCGATAATGCGGATGAACAGACTGTGCTACGATTACCTTAGTTTTTTTTGCTGCAGCGCACGCCATCAAAACAGCTTCTGCAACTGCCGTACCTCCATCATAGAGGGACGCATTTGCTACCTTCATGCCGGTAATTTCACAAATCATCGACTGATATTCCCAAAGGGCCTGTAAGTAACCTTGTGATATTTCAGGCTGATATTGCGTATAAGCTGTATAAAATTCACTGCGGCCGATAATGTGATCAATCACGCTGGGGATATAATGATCATAGGCACCTGCCCCGAGAAAACAGATGGCATCCTGAATATTGGTGTTGGACTGCGCTAACTGCCGAAGCTGGTTTACTAGTTCCGGTTCAGACAAGGACGAGGGTAAATTCAGAGAACCCTTCAGGCGCAAATCTTCTGGAATGTCGGCAAATAAATCATTGACTGAAGAAACGCCGATTGCCTGAAGCATGGAACGCCGATCGTCTTTTGTATGAGGAAGGTAGCTCCAAGTCATTATTGGTGACCTCCCTCAGCTGCCACTACGCGTTCGTAGTCTTCATTACTTAACAGACTGTCAATCTCGCTGTCATTGGTTAATTCAATCACTGCAATCCAGCCATCATGATAAGGGTCTTGATTCACCCAATCAGGTGCATCTTCCAGCGCCTGATTCACTTTAACAATTTTCCCTGAAACAGGTGCATAAACGTCGGAAACGGCCTTGACTGATTCAATGACAGAAAAAGCTTCGCCTGCTGTTACGACTCGGTCTTCGTCTGGCAGTTCAATAAAAACTACGTCTCCTAACTGTGACTGAGCAAAATCGGTTACCCCGATGGTTGCTAAATTGCCTTCTACTGCAACCCACTCATGATCTTTGGAATATTTCAGTTCTTTTGGAATGTTCATGGTTATTTCCCCTCTCTTTTGTAGAATGGTTTTGCAATAATCTGTGCGGATACATTTTTATCCCTGATTTGAATAGCAATGGCTTGCCCTAACTTGGCATGATCAGACTTGATGAAGGCCAATCCAAGATTCTTGTCAAGTGAAGGAGCATAGGAACCTGTCGTCACTGTTCCGATTTCACGATCCGCTTGTGTAACAGAATAGCCGGCTCTAGCTACGCCGCGATCTACCATTTCAAAGCCCACTATTTTTCTTGCTGTACCATTTAGCTTTTGCTTCCGAAGAACTTCACATCCGATAAAATCACCTTTATCTAATTTGACGAACATCCCGATCCCCGCTTCAATTGGAGAAATGTCGCTTGACAGCTCATGACCGTATAAAGGAAAACATGCTTCAAAGCGCAATGTATCACGACAACCTAAGCCGACAGGCAAAATTCCTTCCGAAGTCCCTGCTTCCAGAATGGAGTTCCAGATAGGTACTGCATCCTCCGGACTACAGTAGATTTCAAAGCCATCTTCGCCCGTGTACCCTGTCCGGGAAAGCAATACTTTTTTACCTGCAACTTCAATATCCGGCCAGAACCAATAATATTTCAATTTGGAAAGCGGAACACTTGTTATTTTTCCCAATATTTGCTGTGACAAAGGCCCTTGTAACGCCAACTGAGCCATTTGAGTTGAAATATTTTCGAGCTTGATATCAAAATCCTGAGTACAACTTTGCATCCATTCAAAATCCTTCTCAATATTGGCAGCATTGATTACTAAGAGATAGTCTTTATCCCGCTTCTTGTAAACCAATAAATCATCGACCGTTCCACCATTTGGATAGCACATGGGAGTATACAGCACCTGATTGTTTGCCAACCTAGATACATCATTCGTCACTAAGTTTTGCAAAAAATTTAGCGAATTGGCTCCTGTCACCCTCACTTCTCCCATGTGTGACACATCAAATAGCCCGGCCCTTTTTCTCACTGCTTGATGTTCTTCTTTAATTCCGGTATATTGCACTGGAAGAAGCCACCCGCCAAATTCCACGATTCGGCCGCCATAACGTAAATGCGTCTCATAAAGCGGCGTTTGTTTTGCTGTCATAAAAGCCACCCCCTGTTTTTGTGAAAAGAGTTACTAAAAGAAAAGGACAGAGAACAAAGGCGTATACGCCCTTGTTCTCTGTCCTTTTACCTGAGAGATTCGCCCACATGGAGCTCCCCATCGGTGACGTTTTCCATTGAAAACGTGCTCTCCAGAGTGCGGTCCGGTTAAGGTCCTTTTACCTGAGAGTTTGAACAAAACTTTGCTCCTTCGGTGCCGCTAGCTGCGGTCTCTCCCTCAATCTTCATCCCTTATGTAATTTTATCCACATTACCTCTGTTAATCACGGGCCTGATAAATATAGTGTATGCTTTAAACAAATAAAAAAAGACAGAAACCAATTTTCATTGGCCTCTGTCTTTTATACCTGAGAGAATACCGAATTTCTCGGTTACCCCGTGGGTGCTACATAGCGTAGTCTTTCCAGAGTTCCATCAGGATACGGTCCTTTTACCTGAGAGTTTTTTACCTTTGCTCCTTCGGTGCCGCGAAACACGGTCTCTCCCTTATCCTTCATACGGAAATTAATATGCTATTATTATTTATTCCATTATATTGTCTTGCCCTTTATTTGTCAACGATAAAAAATATTTCCATGTGTTTAACTTGTGATAATGTCACTATGTAGACTATCGTGAGAAAATGTCACTATGAACAACGAGGTGCATTT
>NZ_JAHGVE010000022.1 GCF_018835585.1 Pelorhabdus rhamnosifermentans | reverse complement strand
GCCTGTCATTCCGCCTTTGCTAAAACCGAATAGAACTCTTTTGGCACGACTAGTTCAACTTCTTATTGCAATTTAGGTCTTTTTCTTTTTCATGCATAACGTAACATCTCCTTTGTGGAGATTATTACCATTTACACACTTCTTTAGATATCCTCACTTATAGCTTTTTTATCCGTCAGTACTGAATCTGTACTTTCTAAAGTTCGCTTTAATTGGAGCTAGCGGGCAATAGATAACATCTTATTACCTCCTTTTTGGAATTCATAATCTACCAGTATTTCTGAGACTTTTAGGTGTTTATTTTGAAAGTGTTGAACTGTAGGACTATAATATTTTGAAGTAGTTAAGTTCAAATCAAGAATAGGAAATACTCTTACTTCATTCGCAATTCTCAACATTTCTTCAATGCTTTGGATATGAAAATCCAAACTTAAATTGTCGGAATATAAAAATAAAAAATGGGAGCAAAGTGCAATATCAAATTGTAAATTTTTAAAATTTAAGAACGGTAACTCACCTGGTATATATCTTTTTTCGCGAAATCCCTTATCAAAGTCATCTAAAAATAATTGCATTGCTTCCATTCTTAAATTACCTAAAGTATCAATATCTTTGATACTTTTCCAAACAAAATATTCTTTATGTATAGATGTCTCTTTGAGAACAATTTCATATGTTTCAATAATTCTTTTATGAATCTGTTCTTTTGTAAAAAAGTAAATTGGATCTATGGAGGTGACTGAATACCCCTTTTTAGTTGCCTCAAAGTTAAAACTCGCGGGGCCATCTCCGCAACTAATTATGGTTTTTTTAAAATCACTTTCTGTTAAGTCAAACATTTGGCAATATTCATCAAACTTTCTTCCCCATGGAACTACATTTTTATATTCTATTGGCATACTTCTTCCCCTTTCTAAGCCCCTAATCGTTAATTACATGTGCTAACGATCACGATTTCCCATTAAATATACAGGTATGAGAGCCGTATAATTTATAACTATCATCAAGAAATTTAGGAATTCTCTCACAAAAAATTGCATCATCTTTTCCAGGAATTAACCGATATCTAAGTTTATTTTTCATCTCAATAGCCCAATAAATTATAGTTACTACCCCTTTAATCAAATTTAGCAATTACTTGATTTACCATTTTTAAAACAGCAGGTGCAATTTTTAACGTCTTATCAACCTCACCTGTCCCTCCATAAACAAAATCATATTCAAATAACTGTTTATCTAAAATATACGGTAAGGAAAGTCCCACCAACGGTATAGTACCAACTTTATACCCCGTAATTTTTTTTACTTTATTAGGTTTTGCTAGTTTTACCTTATGACAGCCTAGTACCCTCGCCATTTCTTCCATATCTAAGCCATTGCGCCTGCCAGACACAATAACCGCAAAGTACTTATTATCCCCTTCTAATATGAGCGTAGGTGCAGTCTGCCCTATTTCAATCTGAAAATACGTTGCTCCATCTTGTGCCGAACGAATAGGCTTATCATTAAGAATAATTTCAAAATCTTGATAAGGCGCTAAAATTTCTAATAAATTCATATTGACCTCCATTTTTAAAAAAACTAGTTAATCCGCTCTAATGACAATACTTACCCCTCTACTTTGTAATTCAAAGATAATTCGTCTCCTGGCATACCTCGTATGCCCCAATTAGATTTTGGAGTCTCAAAAATAGTGATTTCTATATCTTGCGTCGAAATTTTTAATTCATGGCGAACTCTAGTGAGTAGCGTAACGGAGAATTCTTTCTCCGCTGTGGGGAACTTATACTCTTGAAAAAAGCACAATTGAGAAAATGATTCAAGAGTCGAACTTTTTAAGCCACCCATTTGCAACAAAATTTAAATATTATCCTGAAATAACTATCAAATTCTTAAAATAGCTCAGATCCAGCTAGCGGCGGGGCGCTTGTTTCACCACACGGGCAGATAATAACGTATGGGCTCAGAGCCTAAAAACTGCGGTTTTTAATGACAGGTAATGGAACAATAAAGTGGCGACGAAGCCAGTAATTATAAGAATTTTCACTTGTTACGAGACACGGACTCACTCCTGTCGTTGTTATTTTGTTGTGGTGACTTAAATTCATACCACAGTTGTGAGTCTTTTGTCTCTATTTATTTGTCTTTGGAATTGAATGGGTTTAAATTTAATTATTTTGAGCTAATCGTATAGTGTTCCGAAAAAAATAATGTCTATTTCGCTATAAATTTAGCATCTTAGATAGGAAATTGGATTAATTAATAGAATAATAGAAATAAATAGAAAATTAATTATTGTTATCGATTGCGTTTGCTGTAACACGAGAGGTGAATCTATGGATAATAATAGAAAATGCTTAGGCGATTTATTGCTTGAGGTGCCTCATATAAATTTATCTTCTATTGATGTACCGCTTGAAGTAGCGAGTCTAATTCCTATTTCTCTAGCTGAACGTTATCACGTTGTCCCCATCCGAAAAGAGGGCAAGCGGCTTACACTTGCTATGGTTGATCCGACCAATATGTTTGCTGTTGATGATGTGAGGCTAGCATCAGGTTGCCATGTGGATGTTGTTATGGCTAGTGAGTGCGATATTAAGCGGACTATTGAACAATCCTATGGTGTGCATGAACTTGTAAAAAAAGCAGTAAAGCAAGTGATCAAAGAAGATAGCGTTTCTTTGGTTGAAGTGGAAACTTCTGATGATACGCCTGTGATTAGTATTGTCAATTCTATTATTAGTGAAGCAGTCAAGGATTTGGCCAGTGATATACATATTGAACCCTTGAAAAATCATGTTCGTGTTCGTTATCGTATTGATGGTATTTTGCGTCAAGTTCTTGAGCTTCCTTTATATCTACATGCAGCGCTTATTTCGCGTATCAAAATTATGAGCGAGATGGACATTGCGGAAAAACGTATTCCTCAAGATGGTCGGATTACAATGATAGAGCCGGATAGGCAGGTTGATTTGCGTGTTTCTACCTTGCCAACCATTTGTGGTGAAAAAGTGGCTATAAGAATATTAGATAAAGCAGCGATTCGGCTAGCTATTCAGGAATTGGGTTTTTCAAAAAAAAATTTTTTCTATTATGAAAAAATTTATCGCCAGCCTTATGGGATAATTCTCATTACCGGACCAACTGGTTCAGGAAAAACAACGACCCTTTATTCTACACTCACTGAACTGAGTGTTCCAGGTAAAAATGTCATTACAGTAGAAGATCCTGTGGAGTATCAGCTCGATGGCGTTAATCAAGTGCAGGTAAATCCTAAAGCGGGATTGTCCTTTGCATCTGGCTTGCGGTCGATCTTGCGGCAAGATCCTAATATTGTCATGGTGGGAGAAAT
The DNA here is from genome assembly GCF_018835585.1 of Pelorhabdus rhamnosifermentans. Taxonomy (NCBI): domain Bacteria; kingdom Bacillati; phylum Bacillota; class Negativicutes; order Selenomonadales; family Sporomusaceae; genus Pelorhabdus; species Pelorhabdus rhamnosifermentans. The sequence continues at coordinate 78,412 of NZ_JAHGVE010000022.1, read as the reverse complement.
TCGTGATGCTGAAACAGCCGAACTTGCCATTCGAGCTGCTTTGACAGGTCATTTGGTTTTGAGTACACTTCATACAAATGATGCGCCGGGTGCTATTACTCGCTTGATCGATATGGGGGTTGAACCTTTTCTAATTACGGCCTCGGTTCTGGGGGTTGTAGCCCAACGACTTGTGCGTTCTATTTGTCCGGGTTGTAAAAAGACTTATGCCTTAAAGTCTGGTTTGCGAGAAGGACTTTTTCCTGATAGAAACCTTGAGGAAAATACAATACTTTATAAAGGGGAAGGCTGTGTTCGCTGTGGGCATACAGGCTATAAAGGCCGCATTGCCGTGCATGAAGTAATGATGATCTCACAGGAAATGAGAGAGGCCATTCATCGTCGAGCGTCTACGGATGAATTGGCGATGATTGCTGTAAGTCAGGGGATGATCCGGATACGTGAGGATGGCATGAGCAAAGCTCTTGCGGGCTTTACGACAGTAGAGGAAGTGATGCGTCTTACTTTTTCTGAATCCTAGGGCTGATCAAAGGAGTGATCAACATGTGTATCGATGATTTGCTAAAGGCGGCAGTAGTTAAAAAAGCTTCTGATTTACATTTGACAGAGGGAATTTCTCCGATGATTCGACTTCATGGGCAATTGATGAAATTGGAGTTTTCTGTATTGACAGCTGCCGATACAGAAAAATTTGTCGCAGATCTTATTTCTGAAGAACAACTCAAATTATTCAAAAAGCAGGGGGAGCTTGATTTTTCCTATGTCATTGAGGGCCTTAGTCGGTTTCGAGTCCATGTTTTTCAACAACGAGGAACAATAGCGCTGGCGATTCGGACAATTGATGAAAATGTTCCGACATTACATGAGCTGGGTCTTCCTGTTAGTCTGGCTAATCTAACACGACTGTCACGGGGCCTTGTGCTTGTCACGGGGCCTACTGGAAGTGGAAAATCAACGACACTTGCTGCACTTATCCATTTTATTAATACTGAGCGAGCTGTTCATATTATTACACTAGAAGATCCCATAGAATATCTTCATAAACCTTGTAGAAGTATTGTACATCAAAGGCAAATTTATCGTGATACGCCTTCGTTTCCTAGAGCTCTACGTGCTGCATTGCGTGAAGATCCCGATGTAATTTCTGTTGGTGAAATGCGTGATATGGAAACAATGACCACAGTTATGACGGCTGCGGAAACAGGTCATCTTGTATTTGCTACGCTACATACAAGTGATACATCTCAAACGCTTGATCGGATGATTGATGGGTTTCCTCCTTATCAGCAACAACAGATTCGTAACCAACTATCGCTTGTCTTGCAGGCCGTCATTTCTCAACAGTTGTTGCCGACGATTGACAAGAATGGCCGGGTGGTTGCACTGGAAATTTTATTGGCTACACCCGCTGTACGCAGTTTGATTCGTGAAGGTAAGACGCATCAAATTCTTTCGGTTATTCAGACAAGTGGCAAAACAGGGATGCAGTCTATGGATATGGATTTGGCAAGACTCTATCGCAGCGGTGTTGTGACTCTCGATGAAGTAAAAGCTAGGGCCAGTGATCCCGAAACATGGGTACGTATGTTCAACAGATAATATTCTCCTAAAGAATAATGACGAATGGAGATGTAATTTTGTCTACAAAGTTTCTTTATCGGGCGAGAGACGCACAGGGACTTGTTATTACGGGGCAGGTTATTGCTGAAACGCAAGGGGCTGCGGCGGGAACTGTTCGTGCAAAGGGTTATTATGTAACCAAAATTGTGACTGAGAAGAAATTCATTATAGTAGATAGTTTATTAAAAAATTATCATAAAGTAGGTCTCAAGGAATTGGCACTCTTTTGCCGACAGTTTTCTACTATGATTAATGCAGGACTGTCGCTTATGACGAGCCTTCAGATCTTAATGGAACAGTCGCAAAACGAGAAGTTAAAAACAGCTCTTGCCGCAATTTATCAATCTGTACAAGAAGGGGAATCCCTTTCAAGATCTATGGCTTTGCATGACCGAATTTTTCCGATTATTATGACAACTATGGTAGAAGTGGGCGAAGTCGGCGGAGTGCTTGATCAAGTTCTTGCACGTCTGGCTGTGCAGTTTGACAAGGAATATAAACTGAATGAAAAAATCAAGTCAGCCATGGTTTACCCAGTTGTTGTTCTAACTATGGCGGGGTTATCTGTCACCTTTATTTTGACCTTTGTACTGCCAACGTTTATGCGCATGTTTGATGAAATGCATATGGAATTGCCTATTTTGACAAAGGTTTTACTTGTCTTTAGCAACTTTTTATATCATGATGGAGTAGCAGTGCTGTTAGGATTTTTTATGGGGGCGATTTTACTTAGGATTTTTCTTGATATACCCCAAATTCATCTCTTCTTTGATGAATGGATGATGAAAATACCTGTATTTGGTTCATTGTGGCGTAAAGTTGCTATTGCACGTTTTACTCGTACATTAAGTACCTTGCTTAAAGGCGGTGTTCCTTTAATTACAGCTTTGGAGGTGGCAAAAAAGACGGTTCATCATGCGAGTATGCTGAGGGCTTTAAGTGATGCTCAGGTAGGAATTCGTGACGGAGTCAGTTTATCTCGGACTCTTCGTGCAAGTAAAGTTTTTATGGCCATGGAGGTGGAAATGGTTGCTGTGGGTGAAGAAACGGGAGCGCTGGACAGCTTACTGGAAAAAGTCGCTGATTTTTATGATAGTGATGTTGAGGATATGACAAATCGGTTAAGTACACTGTTGGAACCCCTCATAATTGGAGTAATTGGAGTAGTTATTGGTATGACAGTACTGGCAATTATGATTCCCATGCTTGATGTGATAACAGGTATGGGAAGTATTCATTAAAAAGGGGAAATTGTTATGCTGTTTTCATTGCGAAAAAAACAGAAAAATCAAAAAGGCTTTACCTTAATTGAATTACTTGTTGTCATTGCTATTATTGGGATATTAGCCACTATTGCAGTGCCGAAATTTGAAGCCGCTTCGAAATCAGCCAGTGTTGCAAAGATTCAGGCTGATTTATGTACTTTAGATAGTGCGAGTGTCATGTATACGGCCAATCACCCGGGTGCTATTGCCGCTGATCCGACTGTTTTGGAAACAGAGGATTTTATTGCTAAAACTCCTGTTTCTCCTACAGCATCGGCAGGTTGGACAACACCTGCCGGTACTGTTTTACCTCAGGATAACTATTCCATTGACCAATCGGGATCAACAAAAGGGCGCGCTGCATTGGGGACTTTACATGCTGAAGATATAAAATAGTTGATTCTGGTTTTTATCTTTTATGTTTCAGGTGGTGAATTTTTGTGGCAGACTATTTATGCATTTCTATTTTTGGTTTGATCATGGGGAGTTTCCTTAATGTTTGTATAGATCGACTGCCTTTGGGTCAATCCATAATTGTTCCTCCGTCGCACTGTTTTGTTTGTGGGACGCGGCTAGGGGTGTTTGATTTAGTTCCTGTGTTTAGCTATATTTTCTTGCGAGGGCGTTGTCGTGTTTGCGGCGCAGCTATCTCTATGCGCTATCCCTTGTTGGAACTTTTGACGAGCAGCTTATTTTGCCTGTGTTTCGTTATTTATGGTTGGACCGTGGAACTAACCAGTGCGTGGGTATTTACGGCTTTTTTGCTTATGATTGCTTTTATTGATTATGATTATAAACTTATTTTTGATAAGCTACTGATTCCTTTTGCTGCTGTTGCTTTAGTAGTTACTTTATTGCAGTTTTCTATTAGCAACTGGCAGGACAAGCTGCTTGGAGCTCTTTTCAGTGGTGTATTACTGTTTCTGATTGTACTTGTTACTCGGGGGGGGATGGGTATGGGGGATGCTAAATTTGCGACAGTACTAGGCCTTTGGCTGGGAATTACAGGTATGGCAGAAACGTTGTTGCTATCTTTTGTTCTCGGTGGTATTGTTGGGGCATTTTTGCTTGTTACAGGCAAAAAAAAGCCAAAAGATCCGATTCCGTTTGGTCCGTTTATTTGCCTGGCAGCACTGACGAGTTATTTGTATGGTCAGGAACTTTTGCAATGGTACATAAATTGTATTTTATGAGGTGAACGGAAGTGCGTTGCGGCTTTACTTTTATAGAGCTGATCGTCGTTTTAGCTGTTGTAGCTATTCTAGCTTCCATTTGTATTCCTTCCTATTCTCAGCAAGGCGACCTTCAACTTACTCTTATGGTTCATCAATTGGTTAGCGAAATCTATCATCTTCAATGCCTTTCTGAATGCTATGGAGTGGCGGTTTTAAACTTTTGGGATGATGAGGAAAGCGGACATTATGTAGTTTTTGTCAATAATGAACTCGTCAAAATAGTGCATTTGCCGCGTAATATATTTTTTGGCAGTGATTTAGGTGAGATTAGATATGACAATGGCTGGCCCATGACAGGCTATACGATCGCGTTGACAGGCCATAAAAGAACCCATTATATCGAATATATTATTATTGCCTTATCTACTGGACGTATTCGCACTGAGCGACAGCCATCTTTTCAGGAAGGGGCGATCCCATGATTTCGAATGAAAGAGGGTTCCTTTTCATCGATGTCATTGTAGCCATGACTATTCTTACAGTCACTGTCGCTGCGATTGGTCAATGTTTTGTTACCTTATTTCAGGTTACAAAATATTCACGATCTGCACTCATTGAAAAGTTCTTTGTCCAGCAAAAATTGGAACAAATGAAAAGCGCAACTCTGACAGCAGAAACGAATGAGTTTGATGAAATGCTTTTGCTTGATCAGCAAATTTTTGTGAGACATACGAAAATTTCTGTTCATCCGGCTTATCCGTCACTCTTTCGCGTTACTGTGACTGTTAGACAGCCAGGTTCACCAAATAGTCCCTCTGTAACCTGTTTCACTGATGTTCTCAATAAGGGCAGTGATCTTCATCCGTAAAATAGGGGGGGAATGGAGAAAAGGGCTTAAGATTGGCAGGGGCTTGACTTTGGTGGAACTTGTTGTTTATATGGCACTGATGACGGTTATTTTATCTGGAGTATTGTCCTTTGTTTATGTTTCCGTTCAAAATTATCATATGGCAAAGACGCGTCTTGATCTTGAACAGCAGGCCGTTTATGCTTTACAGTTGGTTACACGGGATTTGCGTGTGGCTGATCCGCAAACCGTGCAGATTAGTAGCAGTGATACAATTACTTTTCAGTCACGAAATTTTGTTATGACTTATATGCGCGGGTATTTGCCAGTGCTTTATCGCGATTTACATAACGGAGCAGGAGCTCAGCCTGTAACAGATCCGATCAGTGCTTCTTTACAGGAACTTCAATTCTTTTATCATCATGACACTCATCTTGTTGATGTTATGATAACTGTTACAGATCAGAACTATAGCCAATTTCTTACGCTTTCAACAAGTGTTTATCTAGAAAATTGAAGCTCTTGCAGAAAGAGGTTCGTGTGATTTCAATACAAAAATCCCGAGGATCTGTTACTTTATTTATCTTAATTGTGATCTTTTTTCTCACTTTGCTAGCAACTGGGCTGGCAGGTAAAATTCAGATTGAGATGAATCATCTCGCCTTATCAGAGCAAGAAGAGGTGGCTCATTATGCCGCAGAAGCAGGAATTAATGTCGCTCTTGCGGAAATAATGGTACATTCTCAGAATTTTCAACAGACGTTAGTAGAAAATTTGGATGATTCTGGTCAGTGCTATGCAATAGTTAAAATTGATAAACCAAGTAGTACTTATTGCATTACATCTGATGGAATTTATCACGGAATACATCAAAAACTTACTGCAACAGTCGAAAATTATCCTGGATCTCAGGCAAAAGTATGGATTAGGAATAGCTTTGCCAATGTACAGTAATGATTAAGAAAGGATTGATGGGATGATTGTTAAAAATTATATGGAAGATTTAGTTTGGCAGACTTTGGATGAAATTTTAGTCTGCTATCCGCAAGTTTGTCAGTGTGAACACTGCCGATATGATATTGCGGCCATTGCATTAAATGCGCTGCCACCACAGTATGTTGTCAGTCGTAAGGGGGAAGCATTTACGCACATTCAGATGCTTGATTCTCAATTTAAAACAGATATTGTTGCTGCGCTCAGCCGGGGCATTGCTATTGTCGAAAACAATCCAAATCATTTTAAATAGTTTGATGAAACTTTTTGATGTGATGGTAAGACAACTTGAGCATGTATTCATTCGTAAATCAGACGAAATGATTGGTTTGGACATTGGCACAGGCTTTGTGAAAGTTGCGCAAGTAAACCGCAAGGGTGGGCAACCTGTTTTGACGAATTTAGGCAGAGTGGCGATTCCCACTGGAATTATGGATGATGGCTATATTATTGATGTGAATGGGATGACACAAACTATTCGAGAGTGCCTGGCCTTGAGTTATGCTGTTGGCAAAGAGGTTGTTGTGGGACTGAGTGGATGTCACGTGTTTTCTCGTGAAATAACGATGCCCGTTATGCCGAAGCAGGAGTTAGCGGAAGCTGTAAAATGGGGCTTAGAGGAATACGTTCCTTATCCTGTCGACAGTTTTTATTATGATTTTGATATTATTGGGTCCAATGAAGATGGAAAGACGTTTGAACTGTTGCTTGTAGCTGCGCCTTATGAAATTGTTAATCCATTGATTGCAGCAGTGACAGCCGCCGGACTTGAATTGGTCGCCATTGAAACAGAAGCTCTGGCCAGCGTTCGAGTACTGCAAAAATCAAAAGATTCGGGTGCGTCAAGTGGTCATTTTTTTGTCATAGATATCGGTGCGAAGCTTTCTCAATTGACGATTTTTCAAAAAGGAGTGCCTTTTTATACGCGCATTGTTCCGGTTGGCGGGATGCACTTTACTCAAGTGATTATGCAGGTTACAGGACTTGATTTTAATGAGGCTGATATGTTAAAAAGTAAAAAAAACGCTTTTTTGCAATCCGCTGATTTTATAGGAGAATTGTCGAAAGTTAATCAAGAATTAAAGTTGCTTATTGTGCAATTGGCTTTTGAAGGAAGGCAAACACTTGATTCCTATATTACACAAAATCATCAAGTAATGATTGACCAAGTTTTTTTAATGGGTGGCGGGGCTTGTCTTAAAAATTTATTGCCTGAGCTTAGGCATCAAATGGATTTAACGATAGAGATGGTTAATCCTTTGGCATTTATGTCTGCTTCCACTGCTTTTGATCCACAGTTTTTGGAGCGTGTTATTCCGCAAATGGCTGTCGCCATTGGGTTAGCTTTGCGAGGTGACGCATGATGATTCGTATAAATTTACTGCCCTTGGCTCAACGTAAACCGACTTTTCGATTCGAATTATTTTATATAGTTATTACTTGCTGGCTGATGGTGGTTTTTGGTTTTATTTATACCTATTATGCCGTTAGGGTATTTACTGTTGAAAACGAGATTGATAAAATGCACAGACAGCTTGCATTAGAACAGCCTATACAGGAAAAAATGATATTAGCGGAACAAAAATTACAGCAAATTTCAGTAAAAAACAATGTTCTCATTTGTTTATCAACAGAACGAAGTTCTTGGGCAGCTATTTTATCTCATATAGCTGGTGTAACTGTACCTGAAGTGTGGTTTACTGAGATTACAGGGGAAAAAAATCTCCTTCACATTAAGGGCGATTCGCTAGATTATGCTTCGATTGCTCAATTTATAAAGCAATTAGATCAAGATGTGTTTGTTTCAGAACCATCCCTTGTAAATGCTGAACAAGATGACAAAGATCCTACCACAAAATTTGAAATAACAGTGAAAATAAAGGGGCTGTAATGGTTGATTGCGTTGTTGAATAAATTCAATGTTTTAACTGCGAAAAAGCAGCTGTTGATTGTAGCACTTGTGGTTACTTTGGTCAGCTATTTTTTTTATGTTTTATTTATTGTACCTCAGCGTCAACAATTGATAGAGCTTGAAGTACAACATAGTAGCGACATGCAAAAGCTGAAGCAAATCGATGAGTTTGTACTTGAGCATCCTAACCAGGAGGATTATCTAGCTGAATTAGATGAACGTATTGTTCAGATGAATGCACTTTTACCAAGTAATCCTGATATAGGGGATTTTCTAATTGAGCTTCAGCAGGCTGCGTACAGCAGTCACGTAGAAGTATTTCATGTTTCTCCTAAAACTTATCTCAATAAAAATGGTTATTATGAAATTCCCATTGAAGTGGGAGTACGAGGCTATTTTTTTAATATCGTAGAATTTATTAAGCGTTTGGAATCTTTGGCACGCTTTATGAGTATGACGACAGTGAATATTCAGGTGAAGCAAGGGTTACTGGAATGTAAAATCCCTATGGTTATTTATACTTTTGGTACCTTGCCGGAACAAGGGAGTTTCAATTAGCCGTCAGAGATAGGGTGCACGGTCATCTCTTAATAAAAGCAAGTCAATTCCTCTTCTTTTATTATAGGGATTGACTCGCTTTTTGTAATTTATCCTATCTCATGTAACCATCGCAGACAGCAGATGAATAAGATAGAATAAGCGTACACGGGGGTGATATAAGCGGAGATGCAGCAATTTAGTCAAGTTGTCAAGTTAATACAATTACAAAGTAATTATGTAGAACAAATAAATAATAGTATGCTTCTTTTGTGGTGCCAACTAAATAAGGGTACAAGTGTGCACTTTTTACACTTTGTCAATCACTTTTCTTCATTTATTCATTTTCAAGCTGGAAGTGAGGGCTATAGCCGAGCCTTAGAATTGATTCAAATTTATCATTCCATGTTTATTGAGCAATTATTAGATGGTTTTGTTGTGACAGGAGCGGAACAGTTGGAGCTGGCTATTGTGAATCTTGACGGAGTTCTTGCTGAACCAGCAGGGATGTTAAATGCTGATTTGGCTGTTCTCAATCAACATTTAGCTGCTTTAGAAGAAACAGAGTTAAAAATTATTGAAGTGCTAGAACAACTGCTTGCGCAATGTAAAACAGCTGAATTTTTAAATTAGTGGTTTGTAAAATGTTTCACTCGCAGCAGGAAGATGGCTTTAGAGAGTGAATTATACTTAGGTAATGTTATACAAGATGATAGCATGAAAATGCAGGCCGAAGCCTGGCGTGAATAATTTGTCTGAAGGCATCATATTCCAGCAGGAAGAAGATGTCTTCCTTTGTTTTTTAATATTTTTAGTGAGGGTTGGTGAATGTTACGGATAGGATTGAGCAAAAACTAACGAAGTTAAAAAATTTGCTATCAAATTATGAAAAGGCAGTAATTGCCTTTTCAGGTGGTGTGGATAGTACTTTTCTTGCTGCGGCAGCACGCGATACAATGTCTGATGTATTGCTTGTTACTGCTCGGTCGGAAAGTCTGACAAAAGAGGAGCAACAAGATTGTGTAACAATTGCCCAAAGCCTGGGGTTGCGTCATGTTTTCCTTGAAGCAGGTGAATTTGAGGACAAACATTTTGTTGCGAATACTGCAGAGCGCTGTTATTTTTGCAAGAAAAGTCGATTTTCAGCTTTAGCTGACTGGGCGAAGAGCCGGGGGTATTCGGTCATTTTTGATGGTACCAATGTGGATGATCAAGGAGATTATCGGCCCGGTTTAAAAGCTTTGGCTGAAATTGCGATGGTCAAAAGTCCTTTGCTAGAGGCAGGGTTTTACAAAAAAGATATTCGTTTTCTGTCCGAGAAGTGGCAGCTGCCTACGTGGGACAAGCCAAGTGCAGCCTGCTTAGTATCACGTCTTACATATGGGGTTCCTATTACAAAGGAACATCTAAAACAGGTGGAGCAAGCGGAAAGGATTGTCCGTCCTTTTGTGACAGGGCAGCTTCGTGTTCGTCATCATGGCAATTTAGCCCGTATTGAAGTAGAGAGTGATCAAGTGGATTTATTGCTGAAAGAACCCGCCCGTACTGCGATTGTACAGGCCCTTAAAAAATTCGGTTTTACATATGTGACTGTTGAACTTGGCGGCTATCGTACCGGAAGTATGAATGAAATGCTGGAGATGAAACCCTAATGGCAAGTCGTGAGAGAATCAGTAATATTTTAGATGAATATAAGCAGGGAGCGTTGTCGCGTGAGCAAGTGATTGCTGAGCTCAATCCTTATGAAGAATTGGGGTTCGCGAAAATTGATCATCAGCGTGCTAATCGACAGGGCTTTCCTGAAGTCGTTTATGCTGAGGGAAAGACAGTTGAACAAGTTGTCGCCATTGTCCAAACTTTGGTGCGTCGTAATAACAGTGTCCTTGCAACACGAGCTACCAAAGCCATGTATGATGCTGTTCGTGAGAGTATTTCTGAGGCTGTTTATCATGAATTAGCGCGACTTATTGTTGTAGAAAAAACACCGTTGCCGAAAGATGAGGAACGGTTTGTCTTGGTTTTAACAGCTGGAACAAGTGATTTACCTGTTGCCGAAGAAGCGGCTATTACGGCAGAAGTGATGGGCAATAAGGTAAAACGAATTTATGATGTGGGTGTGGCCGGTATTCAGCGGCTTCTTGCACAGCAAGAATGGATTGAGACAGCAAATGTTATTATTGTTGCGGCAGGCATGGAAGGGGCCTTGGCTAGTGTTGTTGGTGGGATGGCTGCCAAGCCAGTTGTAGCTGTACCGACAAGTGTCGGTTATGGTGCTAATTTTGGTGGGTTATCGGCTTTGCTTGGTATGTTAAATAGCTGTGCCGCAGGGGTAGCAGTTGTAAATATTGATAATGGATTTGGTGCGGGGCGCTTAGCGAGTTTGATTAATCATATGAGGTGATAGTATGAAAGTTCTTTATTTAGATTGTTTTGCCGGTATTAGCGGTAATATGTTACTTGGTGCTTTGATTCAAGCTGGACTCCCTGAACTGGAACTAAGAGCTGCTTGGAAGAAATTGCCCCTTTCAAATTACGAGATTGATATTCATTCCGTCAATAAGTGTGGTATCCAAGCGATTTATGTTGATGTCAAACCTGGCGAGGGACATCATCACAGGCATTTGCCGGATATTTTTCGGATTATTGATGATTCAACGTTGTCCGTACAGGTCAAACAGCAAAGTAAGCGAGTTTTTACCATCCTTGCTGAAGCAGAAGCTAAAGTTCATGGCACGACAAGCGATCATGTTCATTTTCATGAAGTGGGTGCAGTAGACTCGATTATTGATATTGTGGGGATTGTATTTGCGCTGGATTATCTGGGTATTGGGCATATTTATGCTTCTAAGGTTCAGGTGGGGAGTGGATTTGTGCGCTGCAGCCATGGTTTGATGCCTGTTCCGGCTCCGGCGACAGCAGAATTATTGAAAAGTATTCCAACTTATCAAGGGGATATCAAAAAAGAACTTACCACACCGACAGGGGCGGCTATTTTAGCTGCTTACGGACGTTCTTATGGTGAAAAGCCAGCAGGCTTTATTACAGATACTCTTGGTTATGGCGCTGGAACGCATGAACTGGATATTCCGAATGTGCTGCGCCTTCATCTTGGACACGTCCATCAGGAGAAGTCTGATGTTCAGAGTGAGGACCTATGGATGGTAGAGACGAATATCGATGATTCCACTCCGCAAGTTTTGGCATATGCTATGGAGCGATTGTTTGAAATGGGTGTTAATGATGCCTGGCTTACGCCTATTGTGATGAAGAAAAATCGCGCTGCTGTTATGCTAAGTGTATTGACACCTTACAAGCTCAAACAAAAAGTTTGTGACTTTATATTTACCGAAACGTCATCAATTGGGCTGCGGTTTTATCCGGTACAACGCACGATGGCTGAGAGAAAGATGATCCGTGTTGCTCTGTCTGGTGGTAGTTCCGTTGCCGTGAAGGTCAGTTCTTATCAAGGCCAAGTGACACAAGTCATGCCGGAATATGAGGATTGTCAGATCATAGCACGTCAATCAAAAATACCCTTAAAATGGATTCAACAGCAAGCAAGTGAGAATGCTTGGAAGTTTGTTCATAATAACGTTGAAGTAAAGGACTAGTGTTTTTTGGCAACAGCAGGATTTCTATGGCCGCTTGGCAGGATTTTCTGACTCTGTGTGGAAAATGTCAAAAAATTGCCTTACTAATTCCTAATATGAGAGGACGTACAGAGTGAAAAATAAGCGAGTCATTTATAGTATCATTGCTGTGGCCATATTATTGTTTGGCATCATAGGTTATCGGATTTACAGCAATGTTCAATCAGCCAAAATTAAGGCGGCATCTATCACAAAGGGAAGAATTGCTACGGTGGAAGTGATGCCAGTGTTTACCAAATCGGTTACACCTGTTTTGACATTCACGGCATCATTGGAACCTGGCTGGTATTCTGATATTAGCCCGAAGGTGGATGGCCGTATTGCTGCCTTAAATACAGATGAAGGTCAGTTTGTTACAGCTGGACAAGTTGTGGCGACAGTGGAAAATGCAGAATTCGCTAATCAGGCATCACAAGCTGAGGGAAGTCTCTATGCTGCACGTGCTGATTTGGCTCAAGCCAGGGCCGATTTTGACCGGGCAGCGATGCTTTTTGAGCAGGGAGCCATGTCACGGCAGCAATATGAAGCAGCTAGTTCTAAAGTAGAAAATCTCGAAGGGCAGGTACGCTCCAGTCAGGGTAATTTAGGTTATATGCAAAATCGCTTAAATAATGCCGATGTTGTCACGCCTCATTCAGGTAAAGTCATGAAGCGTTATTTGCAAGCCGGTGATTATGCCAAGGCCGGAACAGCGATTTTTAATGTGGCTGATACGAGTGTTATGTTGGCTAAAGCAACGGTTGGTGAAGGCCAAGTTACGCAGGTTAAGTTAGGGGATATGGCTCAGGTCATTATCGAAGCTTTATCTGATCAACCTCTAATTGGTAGAATTACGAAGATTTCTCCATCTGCAGCTGTTCCAGCTCGAACATTTGTTGTTGAGGTTACTTTAGATAATGCTTCAGATACACTTTTATCCGGTCTGACAGCCAAAGTTATGGCGAATGGCCGTGAACATCCCGATGCTGTTGTTGTGCCTGAATCGTCTTTAGTACTATTTGAGGATCAGCAGACTGTTTTTGTACTTAATGACGATAAAGTCGTGCAGCGAAAAGTTAAAGTTGGCTACGTGGGAGATGGCTTAGCCGAAATTTTGTCGGGCTTAAATCCGGGTGATCTGATTGTTGTAGCGGGCCAAAATGCTATCCGTGACGGTTCAAAAGTTCAAGTGACAGCCACACGGGAGGCCGGTTCGCTATGAGTTTTCTACGCGTCTTCATTAAGCGACCTGTTTTTACGACGATGCTTGTTTTTGTCCTCGTTGTTTTCGGGCTATCTGCGTTGCCTCGTCTTGGTATTGATTTATTACCTGATGTGGATTTTCCTATTGTTGCTGTTGTTGTGACCTGGGATGGGGCATCGCCAGAGGAAATGGAGAATTTAGTCGCTAAACCGATTGAGAATGCCGTTAGTGCTGTTTCGGGTATTAAGACGATTAAGTCTACTTCGCGGCCAGGCTTGGCGCAGGTTGTTATTGAATTTGTTCTTGGCACTGATCCTCGTATGGCTGCGGCCGATGTGAGGGAAAAGGTGGGTGGTATTCGCAAAGCCTTGCCTGATCAAATTGATGAACCAACTACACAGCGGTACGATATGACAGCTTCGCCGATTGTTTATTACAGCTTATATTCTGACCAGCGTCCCCGTGGTGAAATCCGTAAAATGGCCAATGATATCGTCAAAGATCGTCTGCAACAGTTAGATGGAGTTGGGAATGTAGCTATTTTAGGTGGTAGTGATCGTGAAATTCAAGTACGCATCGATCCTCGTCGTCTTGATGCCTATGGGTTGACACTTGATCAGGTTATAAGCGTTGTCAATAGCGCGAATGCCAATACGCCTGGTGGCTATGTGAAAGAAAAAGGCTATGAAATGGTTGTACGGACACTGGGACAATTCCACAATGTAGACGAAATTGGCGGTATTGCTGTTACTAATATCAATAATCAAGTGGTTTTCCTGCGTGACGTCGCCTCAGTAGAGGATTCTTTTGCTGAAGAACGCACTTATGCCGAAACAAGCGGCAGTCCCTCTGTCGTAGTATCGGTACAAAAGCAGTCGGGTACCAATACGGTTGCTGTAGCTGATGCCGTAAAAAGCGAAATGGATAAAATCGAGCAGGAACTGCCAGGTGATGTTCATATGGCAGTTGTGCGCGATGGTTCCTTATATATTAAGAGTAATGTAGAAGATGTGGAAATGTCCCTCGTTTTGGGCGGACTTTTAGCAGTTCTTATTGTTTTCTTGTTCCTGCGCGATACAAGAGCAACTTTGATTGGGGCTCTGGCCATTCCAACATCTGTTATTGCTACTTTTTCACTGATGAAAGTTGGTGGATTTACGCTTAATAATATGTCTTTAATGGGCTTAAGTTTGGCTGTCGGTATCTTAATTGACGATGCCATTGTAGTTGTAGAAAATATTCACAGACATATTGAAGAAGGAGCTACGCCAGCTGAAGGGGCTGTAGCAGGTACAGCTGAAATTTCCCTTGCTGTGCTTGCGACGACATTGTCTATTTTAGCTGTGTTTATTCCTGTCGGTTCCATGGGTGAGATTATTGGCATGTTCTTCCGACAATTTGGCTTAACTGTCGCATTTGCTGTGGCTTTTTCATTGTTTGTTGCGTTCACGCTTACGCCGATGTTATCGGCTAGATGGCTGCGAGCTGCTGGTGAAGCTGCGCCTAAACGTCCTGCTTTTATTGAGGCCATCAGCCGTCAGGTGGAGCGATTGCTGAATAAATGGGAAAGTGGCTTTGAAGCACTGCGCGATTTTTATCGGAAATTTTTGCAGTGGTCCTTACGGCGGCCAGTACTTATTGTCAGTGTTGCCGTGGTTTCTTTACTTGTCAATTTCTTTTTTGTTCCTTTTTTAGGATTTGAATTTCAGCCTACATATGATTCAGGTGAATTTAATATTAATATTACAGCTCCGCCTGGTACGTCGATTGAGCAGATGCGTGAACTATCCAGGCCTATTGAACAGGAAGTTCTTGCCATGCCAGAAACACGGGTAGCTTTTTTAAATGTCGGCTATAGTCATAATCCCGTGAATAAGGCGTTAGTTGGCGTAAAACTTACGGATGCAAGTGACAGGCAGCGTACAATGATGGATATTATGGATCAATTGCGAATGAAATTCCGGAATTATACGGGGCTGAAGATTTCGATTATGTCGGCATCAAGCATGGGGGGCGGTGGCGATAATCGCCCCGTACAAGTGGGTTTTCAAGGCGATGATATGCACATTTTGCTAAATTTGTCGCAAGAATTGGCGGAAAGGTTGCGCCATGTCGAGGGAGCTACTGATGTGGATACGTCAGCAAATGATTTTGAACCGGAAGTACAGGTTATTCTCGACAGGGCAAAAGCTGGTCAGGCCGGTGTGAACGCCGATACAGTGGGCTATGTTGTTCAAACCGCTTTTGCTGGTAACACAACGGCCAACCGTTATCGTGTCGGTGATAAGGATTATGATATTCGCATTCGTCTGCACGATAATTTGAGATTAAAACCCGATGATGTTGCAAATATTCGTGTTACAACAAAAACCGGTAGTCAAGTGCGGCTTGGCGATATTGCTCATGTCAATTTCACATCAGGTCCGACAGAGATAGACCGAGAAGATCGTCAAAGAGAAGTGATTGTCTATGCCAATAATATTGGTGTTTCCGCAGGCGATATTATTAATGCGACTAAAAATGAAATTAGCCAAATGAATATTCCTTTTGGTTATCACTATAAGTTTGTTGGTCAGACGCGTACAATGAATGACTCATTTAAAGAAATAGGTCATGCTCTGATTCTTGCTGTTATTTTAATTTATATGGTTCTTGCGGCCCAGTTTGAGAGCTTTATTCATCCCTTAACAATCATGCTATCCTTACCATTCGCTTTGATTGGCGCAATTCTGGGATTGCTTGTGAGTGCTAAAACCATTAATATTATGAGTCTCATTGGGATTATTATGTTGATGGGCTTAGTCGCCAAGAATGCTATCTTACTTGTAGATTATACGAATACCTTAAGAGAGCGCGACGGACTATCACGTGAAGAAGCCTTGCTTGAAGCAGGTACCGTTCGGTTACGTCCGATTTTGATGACAACAGCAGCCATGATCTTGGGCATGATTCCTATTGCATTGGGCTGGGGAGCGGGTGCCGAACTGCGTTCTTCCATGGGCGTTGTTGTTGTGGGAGGACTTATTACATCGACTATTTTGACCTTAGTTGTTGTACCTCAAATGTATATATTTATGGATAAATTGCAGACTTGGTGGAAAAATCACGGTTCCCATAACCAATCGTCAGGGAAAACAATGTAACATTATCGTGTCCTAGCCGCCTTAGTAAAAGCAAACCTAAGGCGGTTTTGTTATGAAAATGTTGACTTTGGGCAGGAAGTGGACTTTTCTTGTACAATTATTAAAGAGGACTCAGTAGGACTCAGTTTTTATCTATTCACTAGAAGTTCTCATTGCCCAAATGAATGAATTGGTTCATAATAGTATAGCAAAGTGAGTTGATTCACTTTGTTATCAAGTTGCGTGTTATGTGCAGAACACATTATGATCAAGAATATTCGTATGTTTAATGTGTCAACGTGTAAAATAATAAGTGATTATGATTTATCATAGGGAGTTGGTAGAATGAAAGCAGTTATCTTATTGTCAGGTGGTTTAGATTCTACTGTTTGTATGTCAGTGGCAAAGAAAAAAGGTTATGAATTGTATCCCATGAGCTTTCGTTATGGGCAAAGGCATAGCAGGGAACTTACAAGTGCACAGCAAGTTGCGGATCATTATGGTGTGAAAAAGCATTTGATCATCGATACAAATATGCAAGATATTGGTGGCAGTGCTTTGACAGATGAACATATCGCTGTACCTGAGGGCGATGTACAGCGGACAGGCATTCCTATTACCTATGTGCCTGCGCGCAATCTGATTTTTTTAAGCTATGCCTTGGCTTATGCTGAAGTGGTAGGAGCCGAAAAAATTTTTATTGGCGTCAATGCCCTCGATTTTTCGGGATATCCCGATTGTCGACCAGAGTTTATCGAGAAGTTTCAGAAGTTGGCTGATTATTCTACGAAGGCTGTTACGCAGGACCAGCGTCATATTACGATTCAAACACCCTTGCAATATTTATCAAAGAAAGAAATCGTATTACTAGGTACTAAGAATGAAGCACCTCTTCATTTGACAACGAGTTGCTATAATGGCGGCGACGAGGCTTGTGGTGTATGTGATAGCTGCTTGTTAAGATTGAAAGGATTTGCTGAAGCAGGTTTAACTGATCCCATTGCTTATCAACACGGCAGGAGTGAATAAGATTGAAAGATGTCCAGAACCTCACAGATACGCGCGGTATTGCTATTCAAAAAGTGGGTGTTAGTGAAGTCCATTTGCCCTTTTTGATTCAAACCAAAGCAGGAGATTTTCAAAGTGTACTAGCTAAAATAAAATTGACAGTGAGTCTGCCTGAAGAGTTTAAGGGAACTCACATGAGCCGTTTCATTGAAATTTTAAGTGAATGGAGCCAGCATCCCCTCTCGAATGGCGAAATGGAAAGTATTTTACGTGATACTTTATCTAAACTCCATGCTCAAAGTGCGGAACTCGTTATTCGCTTTAAATATTTTTTAGAAAAAACGGCACCGGTCAGTGGATTGAAGAGTATGCTTGATTATGATTGCTCTTTTTGTGGGAGAATGCAGCTTGGTGGAAAGATGGAGTTTACCATGGGAATTGTTGTCCCTTTCACCTCTCTATGTCCATGCAGTAAGGAAATATCAGCTTATGGGGCACATAATCAACGCGGTATGATGCGCGTTCAAATTCGACAGCAAGGGGAAGCTTTTACATGGATTGAAGATTTAGCCGTTCTACTCGAACAGCAGGGAAGCTGCCCTGTCTATCCTTTGTTGAAACGGGAAGATGAAAAATTTGTTACTGAAAAGGCTTATGAAAATCCGAAATTTGTGGAAGATGTACTGCGTGATTTGGTGCTTGAGTTAAGAAAATTGCCGCAAATTGAGTGGTTCCAAGTAGAGTGTGAAAACTACGAATCCATACATAATCATAGTGCCTATGCATCTCATATTGAACAGATTGACGGGTAGGTTTGAACATGAAATGCAGCTTGACTTGGCATGGTAACATAGAATAAGTGACAGCAGTTTGGAGCGAAAAGAATGATAGCTACTCATTTAAGACAACTTATCGTTAATGCTGACGATTTTGGACTACATCCTCTCGTTAATGCGGGAATTCTCGAAGGGCATCGGCATGGTTGTATTTCAAGTACATCGCTGATGGCGAGTGGGGGAGCTTTTTTAGAGGCCGTATCACTTGCAAAGCAAACGCCCACGTTAGGCGTGGGGATTCATTTGACACTTGTTGGGGCAGAGCGTACGGTTTGCTTGCCGGAAAGTGTACCCACTCTTGTCAATGAGCAAGGAGAACTTGCCAAGAGCTATGGTCAGTTTTTATCACGATATGTAGCAGGTCGCATCTGTTTAACGGAAATTCGTCGTGAATTGACTGCTCAAATTGAAAAAGTATTGGAAACGGGTTTAGCGATTACTCATTTGGATAGCCATCAACATATGCATGTTGTGCCAGGCATTGATGAAATTGTCCTGGATTTGGCCCAAAATTATCATATTTCAGCTGTACGCATTCCGGCTGAACCTTATTTTTTTGTTGGTGGTTTTCCGGGAACTCTGCCACGATTTATTGGACGGGGTGGACTGACTTTTTTAGCAAAAAGGGCTAGACGAAAATTTGAGCGGGCAGGTCTTCGGACAACGGATCAGTTTTATGGGATGTTAGCTGGCGGCACCATGCTTCCTGAATATTTTTCTAAAATAATCCGAATGTTGCCTGTAGGAAGTTCAGAGATTATGGTTCATCCTGGTAAAGAAAATCAAGCATTAAATGTTCATTATCCTTGGTGTTATCACTGGCAGGATGAATTGGCGGCTGTCATGCAGCCTGACGTGAAGGAAGAAATGCTGCACCAGTCTATTGAGCTTATTTCTTTTAAGGAGTTGTCTTATGTCTAAACTGTACCAGCGTTTGGCCTTTTTGATCTTACTTGTTGCTATTATATCTGGCACAGTCATTTATTTTACAGTAGATATTCATACCTTAAGCAGCTTGAATTTTTTTAAACCTTGGGCTTTGTTACTTGTACTGATATGCTTAGCGGTTGGAATGTTTTTTGATGGGTCGCGGTTGATGCATCTTGTACGTATTTCAGGGGAGTCCATTAATTTTATGCAGGCTGTTCAAGTTGTTTTTGGAAATTATTTTCTAGCTCTTTTAACACCAGGGGCAGCTGGCGGCGCTTTTGCACAAGTAATGTTTTTACGACATGCAGGTGTGCCCATTGGCAAGGCTACGGTACTTGTCATTGTTCGGACTTTATTGTCGATCTTTTTTTTAGTGCTGTGTATGCCTGTTGTTTTTATGGCTGAAAGCGATCATTTGCCATGGGTTTCACCAGAAATGTTGCTCAGCATTTCAGCGGGGATGTTTATCTTGGCTGGTGTTACTTTATGGTTGATTCGGACGAATTTACTCATTGTTTTTCTTCGTCCCTTATTAAAGAATGCCAGTCATTCCATTCGACGCAAAGTATTTGCTTTATATAAAGATGTACGAGGCGGTGTCATTTTACTGTCTTCGGCGCCATTGAGTATGATCCGGGTATTTGGTGAGTCGGCGCTCAGTCTGCTTGCCTTATATAGTATGGTTCCTGTCCTGTTTTTAGGGCTAGGTGTTCCTGTTGACCTAGGACATGTGATGGGAAGAATGATTTTTTTGAATTTCTTGCTTTATTTTGCACCGACTCCAGGTGGTTCTGGTATCGCGGAGGGAACATTCGTGTTGCTATTTGCGAGCGATTTACCTTCCGGTACGGTGGGAATTCTTGCAGTTGCATGGCGGGCATTTGCTGAATATCTGCCTTTTATTGTTGGTATGTATTTTACCATTCGTACATTTGGTCAGGATTTTTTGGCTCATCATATCAAATAGGGGGGAGTTTTTGTGAAAGTATTTTTATCAGGTGGGGCAGGTTTTATTGGTTCCCATGTCGCAGAGGCATTAATTGCGCAAAGTCATGATGTCATGATTTTTGATAATTTAAGTACTGGTTTACGGGAAAATGTTCATCCCAAAGCGAGATTTATTGAAGGCGATATTCGGAATCAGAACGTTCAGCAGCTTTTTGAACAGGAACATTTCGATGCGGTTATTCATTTGGCTGCACAGACGGGCGTGCCAGCTTCTATTGATTCGCCTGGCTATGATTGTGATGTTAATATTCTAGGAACAGTCAATTTGCTTGAAGCTTGCCGGAAGACAAATGTTAGGCGCTTTGTTTTTGCTTCAACAGCAGCTGTCTATGGCAACACGAATGAAGTCCCTGTGACAGAGTTGTTTCAGCCTGGTCCTACTTCTTTTTATGGGTTGAGTAAATTAACGGTTGAAAAGTATTTAGCCTTATATCACACCCAATTTGGGATAGACTATGTAGTATTACGTTATGCCAATGTCTATGGCGAGCGTCAGGGCGAGGGTGGTGAAGGCGGTGTCGTAAGCATTTTTGTTCGCAAGATTTTTAACCATGAACCTGTAACTATTTTTGGCGATGGTGGGCAAACACGTGATTTTATTTATGTTGGCGATGTGGCTGCCGCTAATTGTCAGGCCATTGTAACTAAGCGGCCTAATCAGGTATATAATATTAGTACGCAAACAGAAATATCGGTCAATACTATGCTGAAGTTACTTGAAAAGATTAGTGGTGGAAGGGCAAATGTGACGTATGGGCCCGCTCGTCAAGGTGATATTTATCAGTCTTTTCTGTCCCATGCTAGGGCGAAAGAAAAATTACCCTGGCTGCCAGCCATCTCATTAGAAACAGGTCTTGCACGGACTTATCACTATTTAACAACCAAGAGGGGGAGCTAAAGTGAAACGACTTCTGCCTGGACTATGGGTGATTATTGTTATTAGCCTGTTTGTGGTCTTTTTTCAACTAGGCTATGTGCCGCTTATAGATCCTGATGAACCCGTATATGCAGAAACCCCATTGGAAATGTTACAGACGCACGATTGGATTTCACCACGTATTTATGGGGAGTTTTGGTATGATAAACCACCCCTTTATTATTGGTTCGTTGCAACAAGTTTTTCCATATTTGGCAGAAGTGACTTTGCTGCTCGTTTGCCATCAGCTCTGATGGCAACGTTCACGGCGATTCTCGTTTATCAAGCGGGAGTGAGGCTGTTTGACCGCCGGGTTGGATTATTTTCTGGCCTTATTCTTGTCACGTCTTTTGAGTTCTTTTATATAGCCAAGGGTGCCGTGACAGATATGACCTTAACTTTTTGTTTAACAGCGGCATTACTTGCTTTTTTGTTTAAACGCTATACTTGGATTTATGTATTTGCTGCCTTGGCCACTGTAGCCAAAGGCCCGATTGGGCTAGCCTTTCCCGGAATTATTATTCTATTGTATTTGGCGGCAGGCAAAAGATGGTCCTTTTTACGGGAGATGAAAGTGCCGCAGGGAATTGTTCTTTATCTCGTCATTGCGGCACCCTGGTACGGTATTATGACTTATTATCATGGCAGCGATTTTATTAATACCTTTATTGGCTTTCATAATATTACACGCTTTACAACACCAGAGCATCCTGAAGGAGTGCTGTGGTACTATTATCTGCCTGTCGTGATCATTGGCTTTTTTCCATGGACGGCAGTACTTGTACAGTCTGTCAAGGCTTCACTTTATACATATGGGCAAACTTTTGCTAAACTACAATTTTTAAATATTTGGGCTTTTTTTATCTTATTGTTTTTTACTATGTCGCAAACCAAATTGGTATCTTATATTTTGCCCATGTATCCGCCAATGGCATTGATTATTGGCTGGTATCTCAGTCGCCTATGGGAAAATCGCCTGAGGGGCAAATATTTATCCTGGCCTATTACTGCGACTTTATTATTTGGTGGTTTCATAAGTGCATTAGTCTGGGCGGGACAGAAGTATCCAGAAATTTCACTTGGCATAACGCTGGCGGTAGGATTGCTTTTGGTCTGCCTGATCGGTGTTTGGTATGCTTATCGTCACCGTGATGTGACTAGCATGATCTATGTTCAAGTCGCAGCTATGGTAGTATTCAGTGCCTTATTTGTCACGCTCCTTATTGGCCCTCTTGCTGCTAATTTGAGCTGCCTAGGGATTTCTAAGGAATTTGTTCAGCATTATGATGGGCAAACGCCTGTTTACGTAGCAAAATTTTTACGCCCCGGATTTGCCTATTATAGTCGTGTTTATGGAAAAGAATTGAAGACGCCGGCTGATATGAACGAAGCTTTTGTTCAGCCTAAAGCCTATTTAGTACTCAAACAAGATGATTTAGATATTTTGCCTATGGAATGCAAACAGCAACTGGTGCTTGTGGCACAATCAGCAGATAAATTGCTCATGTTAAAGCAATAGGAGAGAAGTCTATTGAAGAAAAATATGATGAGTGTAACGTTGTTTTTTGTGTCGCTCCTGTTCTATTTGGCGTTTAATCAACATGTGCCTATTACGGATCCTGTAGAGTCCAATTATGCTTTGACTGCCAAAGAAATGGTACTGTCAGGAAACTTTTTATCGCCGCAAATTTATGGCCAGTATTGGTATGATAAGCCGATTATGATTTATTGGCTTATTGCAGGTTCTTTTCAGTTGTTTGGTCTGACTGAATTTGCTGCACGGTTTCCGGCGGCACTATTTAGTGCATTGAGTGTGACTGTTCTTTACCGCTTTACATATAGTTTATCAGGACGCCGGCATGCCTTGTTAAGCGCACTTATTTTAGGCACATCGCTGGAATATTGGTTACTAGCCAGGTTCGTCATTACAGATAGCGTTCTGTTTTTTTTCTCCAGTCTGTCATTAGCTTGGTTGTATCAGGGCATGATAGGCAAAGGAATATTTTATTATTACGGTGCTTATGCGGCAGCAGGTCTGGCTGTTTTAACCAAAGGCCCAGTAGGTCTTGTTTTGCCTGGTTTGATTGTACTATTGTTTATTACTGTGCGGCGCGAATGGAGAATTTTAACTGAATTATGTTGGGGGCGGGGGCTGACCATTTTTTTCGGTGTTGCTGCTCCCTGGTATTATCTGATGTATCTTCAGCATGGCATGGACTTTATTAATACTTTTTTGGGTCTGCATAATTATTTGCGGGCCACTGTTTCTGAACATCCGAAAGATAATGTTTTTTATTATTATTTGGTGTTATTTCCATTTAGCTTGTTGCCTTGGACGGGCCTTTTGTTTCCAGCAGTTTGGCAGGCTGTCAAAAAAACGAGCAGGCTTCATTGTTATCTGTTGACTTGGTTTGTGACTATTCTTGTTTTTTATACACTGATGGCTACGAAATATCCGACTTA
This sequence comes from Pelorhabdus rhamnosifermentans, assembly GCF_018835585.1. Taxonomy (NCBI): domain Bacteria; kingdom Bacillati; phylum Bacillota; class Negativicutes; order Selenomonadales; family Sporomusaceae; genus Pelorhabdus; species Pelorhabdus rhamnosifermentans. The sequence goes on along the minus strand of NZ_JAHGVE010000022.1, from coordinate 54,947 downwards.
CGTTTTTCCAGCAGCTTTTCCAGCGGCCATTTTGATGGGCGAGTATTTGGAAAAAATGCTTGCCGAGGGAAGTAAAAAGTTTGGTCTTATCATCACATTCCCGACTCTTTTGCTGTTGTTGCTATTTGCTGCAGCTGGGCGTTTTGTTCCGCACAGCTTAACAGTTACAGGGATGCAACTAATTTGTTTGTGTATGATAGGGTGTCTCATTTTTATTCATATAAAAACCAATCGGGCTTTTCTTGTGGTTTCTGTGATTGCCATGACGTTGTGCAGTAGTTTACTTCTTATGAATGCAGCCTTAGTACCACTTGCTCACTATCGGTCAGCTAAGGAAGTGATGCGCAGCATACCTGAAAATGGGGCACTTGTTGGCATGTATGGTGAATATATGACTTCCGCTGACTATTATAGCGGCTATGTTATACCGAGACTTACAGCGATGCCTGAGGTGCGTGCTACTGACAGTGTCTGGTCAGGAAAATATACCATGCCAATACAAACACTGGCCGATTTTTTGAGTCAGAAACAGCCGGGCCAGCGTGTATTTGTGTTGATGAAAAATCAGGAGGCAGTTGATTTTACGGCTTTGTCTGATGCGGTGAATTTTCTCAAAATAGATGAACAACAAGGAATGAGTCTGTATGAATGGATTCCCTCCAAATAGGCTAGTTGTTGTACAAAAGAGGCTGTCCTCCATTGGACAGCCTCTTTGTATTAAATATATATTCACTTAATTTTCCAAGCTAGGGTTTTCTAAAGTTTCATCTTTTAACATATGTGGTGGACTGGGATAAAAGAAATGACACATAGCAGGTGAAAAATTCAGCTGTGCAAGTTCCTTATGGAGCAAATTGGATAAGTCTGTTTCAAATGGAACAAGCTGATCGTCGCTGACGGCAGCGTCTTCGACAAGTACTAAGACATAAGAATCGACAACAGGCGCATTTTCAGGAACTTCTGATCGTTCCAGCGGCATTGTTGGCACAAGCTTTACTGTTGCAATAGGTTCATCAGCTGTATTAGTTATTTTGGCACGGTACGTATTGAACCAAAGCGTGCGGGCTAAAGTTAATTTTAATTTCATATCCGGTGAATACACAAGTATCAGACAACCTTTCTAAATAGTGAGATTGTTTTATTATAACATGGAAATTTATAATAGTGAAACACTGCTATGAATGGATAAGTTATTGATATTATGGATTTACAAATGTATTGATGTTATTTAACGACTATTTGTACTACCGAGTTTTTGGCAAGATCCATAATTTGGGCAGGCGTTAGGTTATTTTCAGTTTGTTTGACAGGTAATGGTATTTCATCTGGAAGTGTGCTAAGTAGATTATTTATATAATTAATTTTCATGGAAAAATTAACATTCTGCGGAAATGATCCACTTAGTGCAAGCGACTTGAGGGGGTCCATCGTGGAACAGACGACACCTAAAACTTGTCCTTTCGTATTAAATAACGGGCTGCCGCTGTTTCCTGGTTGAATGGGTATGCTAATTTGGTACATTCGTACATCGTCCTGAAAGCCTGTTGTACTGTTAATAATTCCTTCACTCAGTTTCGCTTTTGCGCCTAATACAGTGGGCATGGGAAATCCGACGGTATATACAGTGTCGCCATTTTTAGATTCTGAGACATTGCCTAGACTTAAGGGGGTCACGGAGCTTTCCGGTTCTTTAACTTTTAAAATGGCTAAATCGTTTGCAGGATCTTTTGCTACAACAGTGGCGGATGTCAATTGTTCATTTCGATCTTTAATTTCAATTGTTTTAGCTGTTTTGACAACATGATAATTTGTTACAATGAGATGCGGTGTAACGAAGAATCCTGTACCGGAACCACTAAAGGTATTGCTGTTATTCTTACTTGTTTCGCTTGTTGGATATATTCTTATAAACATTTTTCTTTCTTTTTTATTGTTAGTGTATTGCAGCATATTATTGCCCATGAGATGAAAGGAAGTTCCCAATACTTGTTTTTCAGTAAAAATTAAAAGCTGCTGTGAATATTCGTATAACGATCCGACAAATAATTTATCCATAGTTGTTTTTTTTAACGCCAGCTTTATTTCGCCGGGTTTCCAGTTATGTGGAGTTGCTTCGGTGATGAATCCAATATAATCATGTCCTGAACATACTGAAAAAGTATTTTTAACAATAGCAAGTTCATAACTGTCGTCGTCGGTCAGCCAAATTCCTTCAATAGGGTCAAGGGTTTTATCTTTAAAGAACGTATCTATGGCTTGCTGGCGATTGAACTGACTTGTTGGCAGGGGGGCGGCAAAACAGGAGGCGGCAATAACGAAAGATACCAGTAGTATAAAAATAAAAAATAACCATTTCTTAGACATAAAAATTCTCCTTTGGCATGAAAAAATATGCATTATATTTTTTTGCCCCAAAATAACAGATAAATCAATAAGATCATGAATAAGATCATGAATAAGACATCTTCATAGCTGAAGCAGCGCTAAAATAAGCTATTAGTTGTGATGTACATGTTTAAATATAATAATTGCTTTTATATAATGAATATTATTTGTTTACGATTAACATTCTTCATTGCAGGAAGAATTTCCTTTTTTATTGTGTATAGATTAGATTTTATTTTAACATGCCTCATTGTTTATTGAATTTAAATTTTGTTTCTATTTCGAATTAAGCAGGAATCTGGCGTTATTGATGGAATATAACGCAATATAAATAAATATGTAGTATAAATAAATATTGAATTTTGGGAATAGGTGCATTTTGCTTAATTGGGAAGTCCGGTGTAATCCCGGCGCGGTCCCGCCACTGTATTGGAGAGCTTGTCTAATGAAAGCCACTGGTTAAACACTGGGAAGGCCTAGGCAAGCAATGAACCAGAGTCAGGAGACCGACCTGTTCTAACACACGCCGTTATGACCTACGAGAGATGGGCAGGTGGGTAATTGAACAGGTTTTATTCTGTCGCTGTTACCCCCCTTGCTCGTGAAGGGGGTATTTTCATGTCTGGAGAGTTGTTAAGAGAAGGCTATACAACAGGATCCTGTGCGGCAGCCGCGGCAAAAGCCGCTGCGCGCGCAATACAAGGTGAAATGATTACGACTACCGTGATTTTATCCCCCCAGGGACAAGCTATTACTGTGCCGATTGATTCAGTCCAAGTCACGCCAGAAGGCGGCTATGCCTGCGTTATTAAAGACGGTGGCGATGATCCTGATATTACGCATGGTACGAAAATTATTGTTCATGTGAAATTAACCAATCAGATAGATATTTGTTTACAAGCAGGTAGTGGAGTGGGCATTGTTACTAAGCCTGGCTTATCTGTTCCGGTAGGTCAGCCTGCCATTAATCCGGGACCTCGTTTAATGATTGAACGTGCTCTGCGTGAAGTACTTCCACGAGATCAGGGAGCGATTGTGACGATTTCAGTACCTAATGGCAAAGAACTTGCCAAGAAAACGCTTAATCCTACGCTTGGTATTGAAGGCGGTATTTCCATTATTGGCACAACAGGCATTGTGAAACCTATGAGTGAAGAAGCTTTTAAAAATTCTCTGACGCCCCAAATTAGTGTTGTCAGAGCCCTTGGATATGAGGACATTGTTTTTGTACCCGGTCGGATTGGTCAGGATGTGGCCATAGAGAAATTGAAATTGCCTGCGGAGCTTGTTGTGCAGACAAGCAACTTTATTGGTCACATGCTGGAACAGGCTGTACGTTTAGGGATGAAGAGGGTTCTTTTGATTGGCCATTTAGGTAAACTCGCGAAAGTTGCCGCTGGTGTTTTTCATACCCATAATCGTGTGGCTGATGCCAGAATGGAAACGTTAGGCGCTTATGCGGCAGCTTGTGGCGCATCGCAAGCTGCCGTGAAAGCAATCTTGGCTTGTACTACGACAGAAGCGGCTATAACGATTATCGCGCAATATAAACTGCAGTCTGTTTATCAGGTTATCGCCAGCCGGGCCAGCATTCGGGCACAGCGCTATGTTTTTGGTGACCTCACTGTGGGCACAGTCGTTGTCACGCTAGCAGGTGAGATTTTGGCTGCCGATGAAATCGCGCAGGATATTGGGGGAGCATTAGGATGGAACATAAAATCATTGTAGTAGGGATTGGACCGGGGTCAGCCGATTATTTGCTGCCCATTGCGAAACGTAAAATCGAGCAAGCCCAGGTGTTAATTGGCAGTCGGCGCGCTCTTAACGATTATAGTCAAAGCGGTCAGATTATTCGGGTCATTGACAAGGAACTCGATTCTTTAATGGTGTTTATTCGAAATCAACTGGCCTTGTTTGATGTGATTGTACTTGTTTCAGGTGATCCTGGCTATTACAGTTTATTACCTGCACTGCGCCAGAATTTTGCGGACTGTGAATTTGAAGTCATTCCAGGTATTAGTTCTTTTCAATTGGCTTTTGCCAAAATCGGTGAGCCTTGGCAGAATGCCACGCTGCTCAGTATGCATGGCAGAGAAGTAACGGATGAAAGCCTTTTTTATCAACAAGGACGTGTAGTGTCTTTTTTAACAGATAGTTGTCATACGCCTCAAGTGATTGCTCAAAAATTGATTAAACAGGGGTGGCCCAACACTGTTCAGGCCTATTTAAGTGAAAAATTGTCTTATAATCAGGAAAAAACAGTATCTCTTTCTTTGGCTGAAGTTACGGCAACAGCGGGATTTGAGCATTCTGTGATGGTGGTGAAGGCATGAATCATTTTCCAGGAATTGATGATGACCAATTTATTCGCGGTCCGATTCCCATGACGAAACAGGAAATTCGGATGGTTGTGTTGTGTAAAGCTAAAATTGCCTCTCACGATATTGTCATTGATATTGGCGCAGGTACAGGCTCTCTTTCGATTGAAGCAGGATTGCTTGCACCTGAGGGGAAAGTATATGCCATTGAGCGAGAACCCGAAGGTATCGAGCTCATTAAGCAAAATGCCAGTAAATTTGGTATACATAATATTGAAATGATCAATCAGTCGGCGCCAGAGGCCCTTACTGATTTACCAAAGGCCAATGTCATTTTCGTGGGTGGCAGTGGCGGAAAGCTAGCGTCTATTTTGACGGTATGCAATGGGCTGCTAGAAGTAGGGGGTCGCTTGCTGATTACTGCCGTTACTGCTGAAACGCTAACAAATAGTCTTACAGTTGTTCAAGAACAAAACTATGTTGTTGATTGTTCGCAAATACAGGTCAGCCGTCTGAAAAAAGTGGGTAAAAGTCATATGTTTCAGGCCCTAAATCCCATATTTATTATTGCTTGTACGAAACAAGCCTGAGAGGAGAATAAGATGACAGGAAAATTTTATGGAATTGGCGTGGGGCCTGGAGCAGCTGATTTACTCACTGTTCGCGCAGTAAATATCCTTAAGGCAGTAGATGTAGTATGCATTCCTCGCTCAAGTGCCGAGAAGAAAAGTGTAGCTTTGACTGTGGCTCAGGCTTATATTGAAACAGCTGAAATTTTAGAAGTTTCAACACCTATGACTCGCGATGCAGCTGTCCTTGATGCAAGTTGGAACAAAGGGGCAGAGGAAATTGCCAATCTTTTGCGGCAGGGAAAGAATGTTGCTTTTATTACCATTGGTGACTCCATGCTGTATAGTACCTATACTTATCTTATGAAGAAAGTGCAGCGACTTGTGCCTGATGTAGATATTGTCAGTGTTCCTGGTATTACTTCTTATTCCGCAAGTGCCGCTTATCTTAACCTTCCCCTGGCAGAGGGGGCAGAAAAATTTGTGGTCATTCCAGCCTTAGATGATCCGAGTGAATTAAATACCATTTTGAAGATTTTCCCGAATGTGATTCTTATGAAAGTAGCGGGTCAATTTGACCAAATTGTTGATGTACTAGAAAAACTTGGGAAGATTGATAAGACAGTCTATATTAGTAGGCTTGGTTATGCAGAACAATTTGTAACCTATGATCTTCGTGCGTTAAAAAATAAAAAACTCGATTATTTATCATTAATTATCGTGAAACAGGGAGGTTTTTAAGGTGTCAGTATATATTGTAGGAGCCGGTCCAGGTGATCCGGAACTCATCACAGTCAAAGGGCAGAATTTATTACGTCAGGCCGATGTGATTATTTATGCGGGGTCATTGGTCAATCCGGCTTTATTGGAAGTGGCGAAGACGGGATCTGCTATTTATAATAGCGCTACCATGACGCTTGATGAAGTCATTGCTGTCATAGAACAGGCAGACAAAGAGGGCAAGCTTGTTGTGCGTCTTCATACGGGTGATCCGGCTATTTATGGTGCCATTCAAGAGCAACTGGATTGCCTCAAGACGAAAAATATTGCCGTTACCATTGTTCCTGGTGTAAGTTCTTTTTTGGCAACTGCTGCCGCTTTAAAACAGGAATATACTTTGCCAGGCGTATCACAAACCGTCATTATTACACGTCTGGAAGGGCGCACGCCTGTGCCTGATAAGGAAAAGTTAGCTGCTCTTGCGGCACATGAGGCAACAATGTGCATATTTTTAAGTGTTCATTTACTTGAAAATGTTGTGGCAGAACTTATCGCAGGCGGTTATGCACCGGATACGCCTGTAGCCATTGTTCAAAAGGCTTCTTGGCCGGAACAGAAAATTTTACGGGGCCGTTTAACAACAATTGCTCAGATTGTTGCGGCTGAAAAAATTGATCGTACAGCCATGATTGTTGTCGGTAAGGTGCTAGATAGTGATTATGATTTATCCTGCTTGTATTCGCCCAATTTTGCTCATATGTACAGAGACGTAAAGAAATGAGACTGGCCATTCTTTCGGTTACAAATAAAGGGGCCCTTTTGGCTGACAAGTTGGCTGACAAGTTAGACGAAGATGTCACTGTCTATGCGAAAGCAGGGCGTACAGTCAATGAATCACATCATACCTATGAGTCTCTCAGTGCTTTAGTAAACGATATTTTTTCTGTTTTTGACGGGCTGATCTTTATTATGGCTACAGGCATTGTCGTTCGAACGATTGCCCCACATATTGTGAGCAAGCAATTTGATCCGGCTGTTGTAGGTATCGATGATGGGGGTCATCATGCCATTAGTTTGTTATCCGGCCATTTAGGTGGCGCCAATGATTTGACACGGCGCGTGGCAACGGTTTTAGGGGCTGATCCTGTTATTACGACAGCAACGGATGTAGCGCACAAAGTGGCGGCTGATGTGATTGCTGTAAAACTTAATTTAGCTATTGAACCTTTTGACCAATTGAAGGCCGTCAATGCAGCCATTGTGAATGAAGAACGTGTGATTTTTTGTATTGATTCTGATTTATGTTATGTTGAATATTACATTGCTCAGGTCCGTGAGCTGGGGATTGAGCTTGAAAACATAGACAGGCTAAAAGAAACAGCTACTTATGACGTTGCTGTTGTGATTACCGATAAAGATCTTTACATGGTCAAGCCGCATTTGTATCTGCGTCCTTATACACTGGCCGTCGGCATTGGTTGCCGGCGCGATACACCGAGTACAATGATTTTTGAGGCGCTGAGTCTGGCTTGTAAAAAAATTGGTCGCAGTATGAAAAGCATTGCTGTCATGGCAAGCGCTGAAATAAAGAAAGATGAAATTGGTTTGCTTGCAGCAGGACAACAGCTTGTTGTACCTGTTTACTATTATGAGAATGAAGAGCTTCGACAGTGTATTTGTAAGCATCAACTAGCAGAATCTGATTTTGTAAAAAAACAAATAGGAGTGGGAAATGTATGCGAAGCAGCAGCACTACTGGCAGGGAAGAGTTACAAGCTTCTGTTGCCGAAAACGAAATATCCCCAAGTAACCATTGCCATAGCAGAGGCAAACTTTTTGTCGTTGGAATAGGTCCGGGCAGTTTTGATGATTTAACACCTAGGGCAAAAAATGCGATTATGAATGCTCAAGTCGTTGTGGGCTATAAAACTTATTTAAAGTTAATTACGGAGCTTATTGGGGACAAGGAAGCATTTGGCACGGGTATGATGCAGGAAGTGGATCGCTGTCAGGCAGCCGTTGATTTGGCAGCAGGCGGCAAAATGGTTGCTGTTGTGTCAAGCGGAGATCCGGGAATTTATGGTATGGCCGGATTGGTATTGGAATTGGCGATGAAACTGGATGACTCTTGTCGTCCTGAAGTGGAAGTTATTGCCGGAATTAGTGCAGTAGGGGCATCGGCAGCTGTGCTTGGCGCTCCTTTAATGCATGATTTTGCCGTGATTAGTTTAAGTGATTTGCTTACTCCCTGGCCACTGATTGAAAAACGGGCGGAAATGGCAGCTCAAGGAGACTTTGTCATTGCTTTGTACAACCCGCGCAGTACCAAGCGGGTGCAGCAAATCGAAATTGTTCGCGAAATTTTACTGAAGTATCGTCCGGCATCAACGCCTGTTGGCATTGTGCGGCAAGCCAGCCGCAATGGACAGAAGACGGCGATTTCTGATTTAGAACATTTTACACAGCAAGAAATCGATATGTTTTCTATGGTCATTATTGGGAATAGTCAAACCTATGTCGAAGCGGGACGCATGATTACACCGCGCGGGTACAAACTGTGATTTGGGTATTGGCAGGTACACAAGACGGGCGGGAAATTGCGTCGGTTTTGGCAACTGAACGGAAAGAAACGGTACTTGTGACGGTTGTCAGTGAATATGGAAAAAGACTGGCAGAACTACCTAACGTCAAAGTACTTGTGGGTTCCTTAGATGGAGCTGCTATGCGGGATGTTATAAAGCAGTATCAGATTACGCTTCTTGTAGATGCCAGTCATCCCTATGCTCGTCAAGTGACAGAGACGGTCCGACAGGTTTGTGTGGAACTTGCGACTACTTATGTTCGTTATGAACGGCCGCCTGTTCCTCTGCCTGATTATGATAAACTTGTTGTTGTTTCTTCAGCGGAGGCTGCAGCAAAGGCTGCTTCGACTTTAGGCAAGGTAGTGTTTCTAACGACAGGAAGCCGCACACTGGCGGCTTTTGCTCAATCACCGACATTAAGAAATCATCGACTTATTGCCCGTGTGCTGCCTGATGCTGCTGTGATAGGCCAATGTGAAGCCTTGGGGTTTACACCCAAAGACATTGTGGCACTGCAAGGTCCCTTTAGTGAAGAGTTAAATTGTGCTTTATTTCAGCAGTATGAAGCTGATGTGATTGTTATGAAAAACAGCGGTGTGATTGGCGGCAGCGACAGTAAGCTGGCAGCTGCCATGAAGCTTCAATTGGCTGTTGTCGTTATTGAACGGCAAATGACGTCTGTTAAGGAAAATTCATCCGTTTTCTCGGAAATAGAACCTTTAGTTGCCTATATAAATCAGTGTAAGAAAAATTAGGTTTTGCTGCTTTATGCCATGGTTGCAGATCAACGAATTGCTGATATTTTAGTTGAACGACTTAGGGAGGCTTTATAAATGGACTTTATTAGAAATCCTCAGGCCATTGAGAAAAAAAGTATGGAACTTATTGCGCCTTATCTTGAAAAATTCACATTAACTCCTGAGGCTGTGAAGGTTTATTCTCGTATGATTCATGCGTCAGGTGATGTGGATTATGCCAATCATATTATGATTCATGAAGGGGCCATTGCTGCGGCATCTGCCGCACTCAAAGCGGGTTGTGATATCTTTTGTGATGTGGAAATGGTTCGAACAGGTATAAATAAGAAGAAACTAGCATCCTTTGGCGGTCAGGTACATTGTCTCATTGCGGACGAACGCATTGCAGCGGAGGCTAAAAAGCAGGATATTACGCGTTCGATGGCTGCCATGCGTTCTTTTGGACATCAACTGGATGGGGCAATCATAGCTATTGGCAATGCGCCAACGGCTTTATTTGAAGTCATGAGACTTGTGAGAGAAGAAGCCTTGAAACCAGCTGTAATTATTGGCGTACCTGTAGGCTTTGTGGGTGCAAAAGAGTCCAAAGATGTTTTAGCAGCTCAGTCAACTGTGCCTTTTATTACAGTAAAAGGCAATAAAGGTGGCAGTCCTATTGCTGCTTCAGCTGTTAATGCACTGCTTTATATGTTGTAGGTGAAAGAAATGGAACATTCAAAGCTTTATGTAATTACTGGCAGTGGGAAGGGCAAAACGACAGCTGCTTTAGGTTATGCCTTGCGGGAGGTACTTCATGGAAATAAAGTGACTGTTATCCAATTTTTAAAAGGCGGCGGTTATACAGGGGAACTTTTTTCGACGGCAGCTTTTGGCGGCTTATTTACAATCAAACAGTTTGGCTATGGCTGTTTCATGGCTGATGATATTCGGTCAGGTCGACAGAAATGTACCAAATGCGGGGTGTGTTTTCGCGAAAACCGGAAAGCTTGTCATAATTTCGCCCCTAAGGCGCTTGCGTGTGCCTGGCAAGAGGTGACAAACGGAGCCAATAAGGTCGTTATACTTGATGAAATTAGTCATGCCCTGCGTCATGAATTGATTGATCTTGCTGAGATTGTTAAACTCGTCCAGAGTCGTCCGGCTGGGACAGATGTGGTGCTCACAGGACGGAATATGCCAGAAGAACTTATTCAGCTGGCACAGCTTGCAACAAGCTGTGAAGCAGTCAAACATCCCATGGCAAGTGGTATTGATGCCAGATGGGGCATTGAATATTAGGAAAGAGAACTAAAGGCGGGGAAGCATATGAATAAGGTTACCATACCACGCATTGTTATTGCAGGAACGCAAAGCGGCGTTGGCAAAACGACTATTGTGACAGGTCTGCTAGCTGCTTTAAAACAGCAAGGCCTTAAAGTGCAGTCGTATAAAGTGGGGCCCGATTATATTGATCCGGGCTATCATGCCCTGGCAAGTGGTCAGGCTGCTCATAATTTGGATACTTGGCTGATTCCGCCGGAGAAAATTCAGTCTGTATTTATTCAAACGGCTAGAGGGAACGATATCGCTCTGATTGAAGGTGTCATGGGGCTTTATGATGGCGGAAAAAACGGCATAAGCAGTACGGCGGCCATTGCGAAATTGCTTGATGCGCCTGTTATTCTGGTTATTGATGCCAAATCCATGGGTGAGAGTGCAGCAGCTCTTGTATTAGGTTTTAAACAGTATGATCCGGAACTGAAACTGGCAGGTGTGATTGTCAATCGCTTAGGTTCTGATTCGCACGGAATGATTGTGGAAGAAGCGCTCAATAGAATCGGTGTGCCTGTCTTAGGCAAGATTCGCCGGAGTGATGAACTGGTAACACCTGAACGGCATTTGGGGCTTACGCCTACTAGTGAAACAGACAGCATAGCGATTGTTGAAAAAATGGGCTTTCATATGAGAAGGCAGATTGAACTGCCGAAAATTTCGGCTATTGCCCGTTCGGCTGCACCACTTTGGTATGAGACTCCCAATAAAAATATCGACAAGGCGCGTACACGTATTGGCATAGCATTTGATGAGGCCTTTTCTTTTTATTACCCCGCAAGTTTGGCTGTATTGGAACGGTTGGGAGCGGAACTGGTCTATTTTAGCCCACTTCGTGATCGTTCGCTGCCTTTAGTAGATGGGCTGTTCTTTGGCGGCGGTTTTCCAGAAATGTTTGTACGTGAGCTAGCGGAAAATCAGACTATGCTTCAGCAAATCAGTGATGCAGGTCGGCAGGGCATGCCGATTGTGGCTGAATGCGGTGGTTTCATGTACCTCACGCGAGAGATGGTTGATTTTTCTGGGCAGTCCTTCCCGCTCGTGGGATTAATTCCTGGTGTATGTGCAATGGAACGGAAGCTCCAGACTGTGGGCTATGTGGAAGCCACAGCAAAGAGTGATAATGTTGTGTGTGCGAGAGGACAGACGCTCAGGGGACATGAATTTCATTTTTCAACTTTTATTCCAGATGCTGCTTATGATAAATACTGGGCCTTTCAATTTAAAAAGATGCGTACAGGTAAGTGTTATAACGGAGGTTTTGTCTGTGGCAATACTGTCGCGTCTTATTTGCATATGCATTTTTTAGGTTGTCCAACAGCGGCGCAGCGATTTGTTGATCGTTGTGCTACCTTTTGCGTAAGTAGAGGAGTATGATATGATAGAGAAGGCGAAGTTAATTTTAATTACAGGCGGAGCGCGAAGTGGTAAAAGTGAATTTGCCGAACGTCTTGCCCAAACGCTTGCAGGACAAAATTTGTCTGCGCCTTATTTGGCATATATTGCAACGGCGCAGATTCTTGATGATGAAATGGCTGATCGCGTTAAGCATCATCAGGCGCGGCGCTCCGAGATCTGGCTGACGAAGGAAGCGCCTTATGAGGCGCATTTAGCTATTGCTGAGGCAGCTCAAGAGGTCGATGTGATTTTATTTGACTGTTTGACTCTTTATTTAACAAATCTTTTGTTGGCAGCAGATGAATCGGCCTGTGATGAGGAGCAGTTAATGCACATATTCGATCAAATTGATAAACTTCTTGCTGCCTGTCGTGAAGGCAATAAGACGGTGATCCTAGTCACAAACGAAGTAGGCATGGGGATTGTTCCAGAGAATGCCTTGGCTCGTAAATACCGCGATTGGGCGGGCTGGGTCAATCAAAAAGTGGCTCAAGCGGCAGATGAAGTATATTTTGTTGTGAGTGGGATTCCCGTTGAAATAAAAAGTTTGGGGCGAAAACTGAATTAAGGAGAGAAGAGCAAATGGCAAAAACCATTATGTTGCAAGGGACAAGTTCTCATGTAGGAAAAAGTATTTTGACGACAGCCTTGTGCCGTATTTTTCTTCAGGACGGTAAAAAGGTTGTTCCCTTTAAGGCTCAAAATATGGCGCTCAATTCTTATGTAACGAAAGATGGCAAAGAAATGGGGCGGGCCCAAGTGGCTCAGGCTGAAGCAGCGGGTCTTGAGCCGCAGGTGGAGATGAATCCTGTACTATTAAAGCCTACAGGAAATGCTTGTTCGCAAGTTATTGTCATGGGGCAGTCTATAGGTAATCTGTCTGCAGCTGAATATCATTCAGGCTACAGTCTTAAAGCCTTAGGTGTTGTGAAAGATTGCTTGGAACGCTTAAATCATGACTATGATGTGATTGTTATTGAGGGAGCAGGCAGTCCTGCTGAAGTCAACTTAAAAGCCAATGATATTGTGAATATGCGTGTGGCGAAAATGCTTCAGGCTCCTGTACTTCTTGTTGCTGATATTGATCGTGGCGGTGCTCTGGCATCACTTGTAGGAACACTGGAATTACTCGATCCGGATGAACGTGCGCTTGTGAAGGGACTTGTGATTAATAAATTTCGTGGTGACATTGAGTTGCTTAAACCGGCGCTTACCTTTTTAGAAGAAAAGACAGGTAAACCGATTGTCGGTGTGGTACCTTATGTGACAGAAATGGGCATTGATGATGAAGATTCTGTCAGTTTAGATGACAAACAGGTTGATGCTGTTAAAGAACTGGATATTGCTGTTATGCGACTGCCTAAGATATCTAATTTTACCGATTTTGAGGCTTTGGCTGAAGAAGAGGATGTTTCACTTCGCTATATTCGCCAAGGTGAAGAACTGGGACAGCCTGATCTGATTATCTTGCCAGGCAGTAAAAATACGACAGAAGATATGCTTTATTTAATGGAACATGGTTATAAAGACAAAATTAAACATTTGGCAAAGTCAGGTGTTCCTGTCGTAGGTATTTGTGGTGGCTATCAGATGCTCGGGGAAATGCTTTATGATCCTCATCATACAGAATCACAGCTAGATAGTATGGAAGGTTTGGGACTTCTTCCCATTCACACGACATTTGAGCCTAATAAGGTTACCCATCAAGTCCAAGCAGTAGCGATGAAACCTGGTTTTTTAGGGATTACACCAGGCCAAGAAGTCTTGTCAGGCTATGAAATTCATATGGGTCGGACGAACTTTTTAACGAAAGTACAGTCTGCATTTACCCTTATCAAGCGTTCGGAACAGACGGTTTCGCTGACTGATGGAGTCATTCGCAGTGATGGACAGATTATGGGGACTTATTTGCATGGTATTTTTGATAATGATACCTTTCGTCGCCAAGTTCTTGACGCTTTAAGGGTAAAAAAAGGCCTGGAACCACTCGGGAAAATCATTAATCGTTCTAAGGCTAAGGAAGCGGCTTATGACCGTTTGGCTCAAATTGTGCGCAGCAGCCTTGATATGACACTGATTAAAAAACTCATGGAGAACAAGGCATGACCTATGCAATGCTTAATGCTTATAGTGTCTCTTTTTGCCTGCTTCCCCTTGGTGCGCTGTTATTTGATATCCTAATTGGTGATCCCCGTACATCTTTTCATCCAGTTGCACTCATCGGCCGCATGATTTCTTTATTTGAAAAATCACTGCTTAAACCGCATGCATCGTCTTTTATGAAAAAGACTTCAGGAGGTCTACTTGTTTTTTTAGTGTTAACATTGACTTATGAAATCATCTGGTATGTTTGCACTTGTTTAGATAAGCTGGATACTTGGGAGGCTGTAGTGGGACGGGCCCTGCTATTGTCACTGGCGATTAGTCCCCGCAGTTTGGCTGAAGCGGGTTTTGAAATTCGCCATTACTTGGTGAAAAAAAATATTAAAGAAGCTCGCCGCAAAGTTGGGTGGATTGTGGGACGTGACACAGGCCACCTTTCAGCAGGTGAAGTGACGCGTGCTACAGTGGAGACAGTGGCCGAAAATATTGTTGATGGAGTTATTGCACCCCTGTTTTTTGCAGCTTTAGGTGGTGTGCCATTGGCATTTCTTTATCGCGCAGTTAATACGCTTGATTCCATGGTTGGCTATAAGAATGAAAAATACAGTGATTTTGGCATGATAGCGGCTCGGACTGATGACATATTCAATTATATCCCGGCACGGATAACAGGCTTATTGCTACTTGGAGCGGTTTGCTTGCTGCGGTTAGACATTGTATCCGCCGTAAAAACGTTCTGGCATGATGCAAGTAAGCATCCTAGCCCCAATAGCGGTATTCCTGAGTCTATTGTGGCCGGAGCCCTTCATATTCAGTTAGGTGGGGTCAATTATTACGGTGGCATTCCATCTCATCGTGCCACGATGGGGCAAGCTGATGAGGCGCTTACAAGTGACCATATTAAAAAGACTGTTTGGCTCATGTATGTGACGACTTTATTGTTTGTACTTATTTATGCCGGGGGTTCTTTTTATTTATATTATTCATCTGGTTCATTTTAACAGCATGTCACGAGTTAAGGAGGCAGGCGGCTTAAACGTCTGATAGTTATGCGATATTTTGTTACGGCCCTGCAATTTTTGACAAGAATTCATCTATTCAAAGAATCGGAATGGTCAGCGAAGCGGTTTGGCCGGAGTGTCGTTTTTTTCCCATTAGTTGGTATGGTTATTGGCATTATACTCCTCATGATTAATCATTTTGTGGGAAGCTATCTATCTGCCCATTTGACAGCTATTTTACTTGTCATAACGAGCTTTATTGTGACAGGAGCCTTGCATTGTGATGGTTTAATGGATACGGCTGATGGGTTGCTATCGGGGCGGAGTCGGGAGCGCATGCTGGAAATTATGAAAGACAGTCGCGTGGGTTCGGCTGGTGTGACTACTTTTGTATTGCTTGTGGCAGTGAAATGGGCTTTGTTGGAAGATATTTCTGCTAATCTCTTGCCTTTAGCTTTAGTTGTTGCACCTGTTCTAGCGCGTCTTGTCATGGTGATGGCCATTACCCTATTTCCTTATGCCCGCCCGGAAGGGATTGGCAAGCTGTTTGCCCAATATACAGGGCGGCGTGATTTTGTTTATGCCAGTTGTCTTACCGCTTTTTTACTATTTCCCTTGGCATTTTATTCGTCTCGTGTCTTTGTTAGTTTATTTTCGGGGCTGTTGTTTGGCAGTTTATTTTGTCGTTATACAGTAACTAAACTGGGAGGTTTAACAGGGGATGTCTATGGTGCAGCAACGGAATTAACAGAAATCGTGGCTTTGATGGCTTTTTTATAAATAATGCATCAAGGGTGAATTAATAGGAGAAAAGATATGAGTTTGACAATTAAAAGTCCAGGGTCTTGTGGCGAACTTGTCCAGGGGACACTGGATGGACAGCCTTTTTTGATTACTTGTCCGATTGATCTATATTCGGAGATTCGGTATAAGCTACCCGGCTTTCGAACGAATTTGCGCGGCGACAAATCTCGGGAGATTTTGACGCGGACCCTTCATTATATACAATCGCAATATACGCTTGAAGAATATTTAGTGCACTTTCCTTTTCATCAGTATTCCACCTTGCCCATCGGCAAGGGCATGGCTTCTAGTAGTGCCGATTTGAGTTGTCTTTGCCAAGCAGTTGCATTATCGTTAGGCATGCAGCTTTCTGCTGATGAAGTGGCTGATTTATGTCTGTCCATTGAACCGACAGATGGCATTTTTTATTCAGGCATTATGCTTTTTGATCATGTGGGTGGAAAAATTCGTCGGAATCTGGGTCAGCCGCCTCAAATGATGATTGCTGTTTTTGATGCAGGCGGGGAAGTGGATACTTTGTCCTTTAATAAGCGCAGTGATCTGACTGCTCTCAATAAGGCCAAGGAAAAGCAGGTTCGTGAAGCCATGGAACTTGTCATGACAGGCATAGCCAAGCAGGATGTGTCACTGATTGGTCAGGGAGCAACGATAAGTGCTTTGGCCAATCAATTGATTTTAGCCAATTCCTGCTTAGAATCGATTATCAAATTAAGTAGCCAGTATGGTGCCTGCGGCGTGAATGCGGCGCATAGTGGTACTGTTCTTGGTGTGCTTTTTGCACCCCAGCATGTCCACAAAATTGGCGACTGTGTAACAGCTATAACAGAAAATTGTCCGAAAGTAAAATATCTACAAACGGTGCATTTAATTTCAGGTGGAATCAGGACTGACAGGGGGGATGAACATGAAAGCTGAACATGGCGGCAATATTTATGCAGCCAGCCGAGATTCTCAACAAAAAGAAGCAATCTGGCTGGATTACAGTGCAAATATTAACCCATTAGGATTAGCTCCTTCAGTAAAAGCAGCCATGCTGCAGGCAATCGATTCGGTCATTCATTATCCAGATGCAGATGCATATGATTTAAAGCGGGCTATTTGTCGTGCCTATGGTATTTCGTCTGAGCTTATTACAGTAGGAAACGGGGCAGTAGAACTTTTGTATGTGCTGTCTCATATTATTCAGCCCCACAAGGTTTTGGTTATGGCGCCGACTTTCAGTGAATATGAACGAGCAGCTTGTTCATCAGGAGCACAAGTTTCTTATTATGTTTTGCATGCTCATGACGATTTTAAGGTGAAGAGTACGGTTTTAATTAATCAAATCGAGATGAGTCAGCCCGAACTAGTATTTTTATGTAATCCTAATAATCCCACAGGCGTACTGATGCCGCCGGCGGAGATTGCGGAAGTAATTGCAGCTGCTGTGAAAATCAAGTCGTTTGTTGTTGTTGATGAGTCCTTTTTGGATTTTTTACACTGGAATGTTTGGACTTGTCAGCCTCTGCTATCGAAATTTCCCAACCTGATTATTGCGCATTCTCTAACTAAGTTCTATGCCATTCCCGGTCTCCGCCTCGGTTTTGTTCTTGCCAGTGAAATCATGACGAGAAAACTGCATTTAAGTAAAGATCCTTGGAATGTCAATTCTATTGCCCAAGCAGCAGGTGTTGCTGCCCTTGGCGATGAGGTGTATGCCGAGCAAAGTCGAACGTATATTACGCAGGAGAAAAAGTTTTTTTATCAGTCTTTGGGGAAAATTTCCGGCTTAAAACCTTATGAACCTGCTGCAAATTATATTCTTGTTGATATTCGTCAGTCCCCTTGGACAGCCAGTGCCTTACGTCAGAAAATGATGGAACAGAAGATTTTAATTCGTGACTGTAGCAATTACGAGGGACTGGGCGACGATTATATTCGCCTTGCAGTAAAAAGTCATGAACAAAATGAACAGGTGCTTCAAGTGCTACAGAATATCATGAAGGGAGAGTTGTTATGACAAAGATTATTTACGTACGTCACGGTCAAACAGCTTGGAATCTGGAAATGAAATATCAAGGTCAAACAGATATTTTTCTTAATTCCTTGGGTCTTGAACAAGCTGAAGCTGTGGCAATGCGGTTAGCATCTGAAGATATTCATGCTGTTTATGCCAGCGATTTAAAGCGGGCTTATGCGACAGCAGAGGCTATTGCTGATAAACATCATCTTACGGTTCAGTCCGAACCGGCTTTCCGTGAGATACACTTCGGTGAATGGGAAGGACTGACGTACGACAGTATTTGTAAACAATGGCCGGATGTGATGAATCATTTGTATTCACGTCCTGATGAGATTAGCATTCCAGGCGGTGAGTCTTTTCGCGATTTGAAAAAACGCGCCGTGGTTGCTATTGAACGATTGGTGAAAAAACATCCTGATGAAACCATCGTTGTGGCCTCGCACGGCGGGACGATACGTACGATTTTATGTGCAGCACTGAATATTCATCTCAATTATGTATGGAATATTAAACAAGATAATACGGCAGTGAATGTCGTCGAATATTATCCTGAACGTACCATTGTTTGTTTGATGAATGACACTTGTCATTTAGGACGATAAGAAGGTTTAAGACCCTTAACAGGGATTCTTAAATCCTTTTTTATTAGAATATTCCGTCGAAATATTTTCGCGGCATGCCTATAAAAAAATATATTTATTAGCAGGTATTTAATAGAGTAGTAGCGAAACTTATTAACTGAGATGTTAATATATGCCAATTATTCTCCGAATCTTCCGGAACTTTGGGAGGAGTACTGCAGATGACAAGTGAATTAAGCGCTTTTTTAGAAAGTATTCTCGATGCCTGCGTGCTTAGTGATTCAACTGGAAAGATTGTTCAAGTAAACAGCCAGGCTGAAAGATTATTTAAGCGCAGTCGTAATGAATTGGTTCAAGTAAAAGTTATTGATTTACTTCCAGCAAGTTTTCTTTGTGATTTTTTAGTACATTGGCAGAAGGTTGTTCATAGTGATCAGGCTTTTCAATTTCAAAAAGCTATTATGGCAGATGAATATTGGATAAAAATTTTTTTGTCACCTTATGATGAAGGTGTTGCTGTTTTTTTTCGTAATGTTACGACCGATGTCCTAAAATATAAGAATATAGAAAAAAATCAATGCAGATTACAAAAGATATTGGAGAAACAGACACTTCAATTAGCAGAAACAAATAAACAACTTATGCATAAAGAAAACGGTAATGATGCCATGAAACGTGAATTAAGGCAAGCCAATCATAAATTCTTTAAGACTTTTTATACGAGTCTTTGTATGATGACACTTCATAGCTTGGATGGGAAAATTATCAATGCGAATAGTCGGTTTTTAGCTGGGACTGGTTTTAACAGAGCTGAGGTACTTGGGCGGACTGTAACGGAGCTTCACCTCTGTTCTAGCCAATCTTTTCATAATCTTATATTAACGTTGCGCCAGAATCATGCAACAAATAAATTCAAGCTGTCTTTTTGCACCAAACAGGGTGAGCTGCGATTGGCATTTGTCTTTCTTGAAACCATCCGGCTTCATGGTCAGCGCGTCATATTAGCGCAAATTGAAGATATTACTGAGGATCGGCGGCTGCAAAGTGAAATGTATCGTTTGGATTGTTTAAGTCTCGTTGGTGAAATGGCCGCGGGAGTTAGTCATGAAGTTCGTAATCCCATGACAACTGTACGGGGCTTTTTACAAATGATGATGAAAAAGGAAGATTGTAGTCGTTATAAGGGATTTTACGAACTTATGATTCATGAGCTTGATCGAGCTAATTCTCTCATTAGCGAGTTCTTGACAATGGCGCGCAATAAGCCAACTCACTTTGTCCAGCAAGATTTAAATGCGGTTGTTGGTGCTTTAGAGCCTCTCCTTTATGCTCAGGCGTTGGGAATGGGAAAAAATATTAAATTTATTCCTGGTCCTTTGCCTATAGCCGAATTTGATGGTAAAGAAATTCGTCAATTAATCTTGAATTTAGTTGGTAATGCTTTGGACGCCATGTCGGCAGGGGGGACAGTTACGATTAAAACTTGCGCTACAGAGGAAACAATCCTGCTCGTTGTAGCGGATGAGGGAAGCGGCATTACGCCGGATGTATTGAAAAAGATGGGAACCCCTTTTTTTACGACGAAAGATAAAGGAACGGGCTTGGGACTTTCCGTATGTTATCGAATCGCCAAGCATCACGGAGCGACCATTGATGTAGCGACGAGTTCAGTAGGAACTACCTTTACAATTGCTTTCCCTTTGATAAACGAAATGCCAAGGCTTACCGTTTTGTCGGAGAACGAAAAGAATTTTGATGAGCAAATGTTATTAGGTTAGTGTAGTTCAAAATACTTATATAGGTGAGTAATTTCTTTGCTACGAAAACCAGGTGTCTTTCGCTTAGATAAACGAAAGACACCTGGTTCTTTATAAAAAGTAGTGTTGTTTTAGCAGGTTAAGATTTCTTTGTGAATTCTTCTAGTGCGGTAGCAAGCTGATCGGGACAGGACGTTGGTTTTGTCCCACACTGAATTCCTTTTAATCGTGCAATGACTTCATTTATAGGCAAACCTTCTACAAGTTTACTGATGCCTTGTAAATTGCCGCTGCATCCGCCATGAAATATCACATTTTTAACAATGCTGTTTTGTACATCAAAAGTAATTTGTTTTGAGCAAGTGCCTGAAGTGGCATAAGTATGCATGAGTCATTCCCCCTGAGATAGCAACAAACGTATTTAATAAGTATTCAACACTTTTAGGGAAAGTCCTTGATTGTTGTAAGGAAATAATGAATTTTAAGTAGAAAAGCAGGAAAATTTGTTCAAAGAGAGAAAATAATAGCAAAACTGTTTAGGAGTGATGACAATGGCCCGACTGTTTCGTGCTTTTCTGATTGGACTTTTGTTTACCGCTTGGACTTTTCCTGTTTTGGCTTCTGGCATGTATTATACTGTCGGTGATAAAGGCTCGAATGTATCACTGATTCAGACAAAATTAAAAGAGCGCGGTTACTATAGTGATGTTATTGATGGTGTGTTTAGTTACAAAATGAAAGCCGCTGTTCAGAAATTTCAGCGTAGTTATAAACTTCCTGATGATGGTATTGTCAATAGTGATACTTACTGTGAGCTTGTCGGGCGAGAAATGCCGAGTACTGCAGCAAGCAAGCAAGTGAAAGGCGTTTTGAATACAGCAAAAAGGTATTTGGGAGTGCCTTATGTATTTGGTGGAACAACGCCTAAAGGTTTTGACTGTTCCGGATTTACGCAGTATGTTTATAAACAACAAGGACATCAATTGCCAAGAATGGCTGACCAGCAATACTTATCAGGTAAACAGGTGACTTATAACGATTTGCAACCTGGCGATTTAGTTTTTTTTACGACCTATGCCAAAGGCGCTTCTCATGAAGGCATTTATTTGGGGGAAGGAAAATTTATTCATGCCTCAAGTAGTCGTGGTGTCATGATTAGTAAGTTAGCAGAACAATATTGGCATACCCGCTATATTGGTGCCAGACGTGTATTATATCGTTAACACATGTTTTTATTTAAAAAGCGTTAACAGCGCACGTTTTTTTATTTTCATAAATTAGCGTTTACTTGAATAAAAAATAACAACGATTGTGTCTGCTTGGGCAGGAGGCGTTGTTATGAGTGGTAGTGGTGGCAAACGGTTATTATTAATCGGTTCACCTAACGTGGGGAAGAGTGTGATTTTTAATGCCCTTACAGGGGCTTATGCCGCCGTTTCCAATTATCCTGGGACAACTGTTGAACTTGCTACAGGAACTTGCCAGATTGAAGGCCAGAACTATGAAGTGATTGATACACCCGGGGTATATTCTTTGCTACCAGTTACTGAAGAAGAGCGGGTTACAAGACGAATCTTGTTTACTCGAAAATCCACTCTGGTTTTGCATGTCCTTGATGCAAAAAATATTCGGCGAATGTTACCTCTGTCATTTGAATTACTTGACGGTGGCTTTCCTGTTATTTTAGTACTCAATATGATGGATGAAGCGTGGCGTCAAGGGCTAACTTTTGATATGAAGAAACTAGCAGCAGAGTTGGATGTGCCTGTTATTGCATTGTCAGCCATTAAGCAGCAAGGGATGGATCAATTAAAGCGATTGATTGGCAGTTATCATGTGAAGCAGAGTAAATTGATGTTGTTTTCCATTGAAGCGGAGGAAGCTTTAGCAAACATTGCTAGGATATTACCTGAGCATTCTGTCTTGAGTCGTCGGCTTATTGCCTATCTGCTATTGCAACAGGATAAAGAAATTCTCGGTGTTTACAGTTTTTCTAAACAGTTAAAATCAGTGTGGTCTGTTGTGCAGAATCAAAGGGAGTATTTACAAGGAAAAATGGGTTCTACCTTTAGTCAACAGCTTATGACACAGCGGCAACAGCATGCTGATCAACTGATTCATAAGGTTCTTTCTATTTCAAAGGTCAGGCATTCGCAGCGTATTGCCAGGGGATTAGGAAGAATGACCAGACAGCCCTTAACAGGTATTCCCATTTTATGCTTGGTGCTTTATTTTGGTTTGTATCAGCTTGTGGGTCACTTTGGAGCCGGATTTTTAGTCGACTATCTTGATGAAGCGGTTTTTCAACGTTATTTAATTCCCTTGGCGCAGGAAATCCTCAGGATTGTGAATGTTACGCCCCTTATTCAATCTTTATTTATTGGCGAATATGGATTTTTTACATTAGGAGTTCGCTATGCTGTTGTCATTGTGCTGCCTATTGTTAGTTCGTTTTTTTTTGTTTTTGCAATTTTAGAAGATTGTGGTTATCTGCCGCGGCTTGCTTTATTGACAGATGGACTGTTTCGACGCATGGGGTTGAATGGTCGGGCCGTTATTCCCATGATGCTAGGACTGGGCTGCGGAACCATGGCCGTTATGGCTACAAGAACATTAGAATCGAAGCGAGAACGACTACTTGCCACTTTCTTACTCGCTTTGACGATACCTTGTTCAGCGCAGCTTGGAATTGTTCTTGCCGTACTTTCACATCATGCAGGTTTTCTTAGCTTGTGGTGTGCCTATCTGTTTGGTATATTTATTGTTAGCGGTTATGTAAGCGACAAGGTTTTGCCGGGAAAACGCCGCCCCTTTTTTATGGAACTACCGCCCTTTCGCTGTCCGCATCTTTCTAATGTCGTGATGAAAGCCTATACACGCATGATATGGTATTTTAGTGAAATTTTGCCTGTTTTTCTGTTGATAAGCTTTTTGTTGTGGCTTAGTGATTTCATGGGGATATTACCGCGACTTATTACAGCATTTATACCTATTATGCATTTATTAGGACTGCCGCCAGAAGCTGCAAAGGCTTTTCTTATGGGATTTATTCGCCGCGATTATGGGGCTGCTGGCATGTATGACTTGTATTTAAACGGCCAGTTAAATGATTGTGAATTATTTGTGGCCTGTGTGACATTTACCTTGTTTATGCCTTGTTTGGCGCAGTTTATGGTGATGCTTAAAGAACGGGGAATTTTGGCAACAATGGCGATTGTTAGTATAATTATTGTAATTTCCTTTGGCTCAGGAGGATTCATCCATTGGCTTTTGTTATAAAGGAAGGCGATCACAATGAAAAAAGAGCAGCCTCTTACTTGTTTTTATGTAGGTAGTCATATTGTTGTGAGTAAAATCTGTACTTCACGTGATGATAGTCGTAAACTTATGATTTTTGGGTTAATTGTTGGGACAGCAGTTACCTTATTACAACTGCAACCTGTCGTAGTTCTACAAATTGACTATACGGAGGTTGCGCTTGATCGGGTTCTTGCTGGTAATATTTTAGGTGTGGCCAAAAACTAAAAGAGAGCAATCCTGTAAGGGATTACTCTCTTTTAGTTTTTAATGAGGGATTTCTTTATTTCGTGACTTTATTTAAATCGCTGATCAAGGCTTCAATGTTAATACCATGCGCAGCTGCACCTTGGTCAATGTTTTCAAAATGTGCAGCTGCACAACCTAAACAACCCATGCCGTGTTGTTGGAAAACAGCAGCTGTTTGAGGATATTTTTCAACCACTTCCATAATGCTCATTTCTTTGGTAATCATGGTTAGCGAGACCTCCTTTATGTACAAATGAAATAATTTATTTACTAATCATAACACTTTGTTTAAAACCTGACAAGCGAGAAGTGACAAAGAAACGTTTAATCGTATTAACTAGTCGGGGAGTGTTTATCATACAAATTTAGTCTAGACCTTTCGGTTATAGAGCAGTACAATAAAATAGTTATCATAGCACTTTATTCTACTAATTATTGTGATAAGGAGTTTATTTATGAATTATGGAAGTCTTGTTGTAGGTCCTTGGCATTTTCATTGGTATGGTCTGATTATGTCTGGTGCAATTTTATGTTGTATTCTTACTTGTTATTGTCAGATTTTGTATCGAAGATTACCTGTTCAGCCACTTCTGGATATGGCGGTGCTAGCCATTCCCGCTGGAATTTTGGGTGCTCGCTTATATTATGTGATCATTAATTGGCCTTATTATAGTTATCATTTGGGGGAAATTTTCTGTTTCAGTCAAGGCGGTTTTGCTATGCACGGGGCTATGCTGGGTGTCATTCTTGTGCTAGTTGGCTATGCCAAATATCATAGTCTGCCTTTTGGTCTGTATGCTGACGCGGTGGCACCAGGCTTAGCATTGGGGCAGTCCCTTGGTCAATGGGCGAATTTAGTTAATCAGGAAGCCATCGGTTACCCCACGTATTTATCATGGGGCATTTATATTGATTATGCTCATCGGCCTGTTGGGTATGAAGAGTATGACTTTTTCCATCCTGTTTTTATGTATCAGTCTGGTGCGGATTTTGGCGTATTTTTAATCCTCCTCGTTGTTGGCTGGCTGTTTCGCAATCGGTTTGGACTCAAATCGGGCTGGCTGTTTTTTCTTTATCTTATTTTACAGTCTATAGGACGCATCATAGTGGAATTTACTCGCTTAGATGGTGAAATCTTATATGGCGTCAATATAGCACAACTAGGAAGTCTTATTTTTATAGTTGTCGCGAGTATATTACTGATTTTACGCCAGAGAAACTATAGCAATTTGTGGAGGAAAAGACAATGAATGATTGGTTACAGACTGTCTATGGTTGTCTTTCTTGCATGAATGACAGAATTTGCAGGAAGGAGGTGGGAAACAATTGATGCATCGTTATCATAAGTCTGTTGTAGGCATTCTTTTAGTGTTCATGTTTTTATTTATTGCAACAACGATGGCTGGAACGAATGCCGTCGTAACAGAGGCTAATCTGGAGCCGCCTACAGTCTGTCCTGAAGTGCCTGTCTTAAATTATCATAAAATTGATACCATGCAAATTGCTTTGTCTGTGGCTCCGGAAGAATTTGATAAGCAAATGCGGTATCTTAGTGAAAACGGCTATCATACAGTTACACCTGATCAGCTTTTTAAGGCTCTCAAAAAGGGGATTCCGCTTCCGGACAAACCGATATTGATTACTTTTGATGATGGTTATGAAGACAATTATGTCAATGCCTATCCCATTTTAAAAAAATATAATTTCACAGCGACTTTCTTTGTGATTACAGATTTTATTAGTCATGATCCGCGGTTTATGACATGGGATCAAGTCAAAGAAATGGCGGAAAGCGGTTTTACCATTGGTTCCCATACGGTCAATCATGTACCGCTGACAGAGCTTAATGCCGATCAGATTACTACAGAACTGACTGTTTCCAGTCAGAAATTGGAGCAAGAACTCGGTGCAAGGCCGCGTTATTTTGCTTATCCAACAGGAACCTATAATGATGAGATTCGTCATTTAGTTCAGAAGGCTGGCTATAAGATGGCGTTTACTGTCCGTTATGGTCAAGCGGATTCAGACAGCAATTTCTATTCTATTGAAAGAATTCCTATTTTTCGAACACAGCATACTTTTCGCTCCTTTTTTATCAGAGTCAAGGCCGCTCCTATATTAGAACGTTTAGGTCTCATTCGGAACTAGGACTTTTATCTTAAATATTACTTTTTGAAAAATCCTTCAATTTTTTGAAGGATTTTTTTATTTTTATTCGAATTAGACTATAAAGTGGTGTAAAGTGGTGTAAAGTGGTGTAAAAATCCTATTTAGTGATGGTGAAAGCCGTGTTTATGGGTGAGTATAATCATACGATTGATGCCAAAGGACGGTTGATTTTGCCAGCAAGATTTCGTGAATTGCTTGGCTTTACGTTTATTGCTACAAAAGGATTGGAAAATTGTTTATTTGTGTATACCGTAGAAGAATGGGCCATACTAGAAAATAAATTGCGCCAGTTGCCCTTGTCTAAGCCGGAAGCCCGTGCTTTTGTGCGTTTTTTCTTTGCTGGAGCCGCTGAAGTAGGTTTTGATAAGCAGGGACGTGTATTGTTACCAGGTAATTTAAGAGATTATGCCCATCTTACGAAAGATGTCGTTGTTATCGGTGTTTCGAACCGAATTGAAATATGGAATCAAGAGAATTGGGATGAGTATAATACCACGATTGCCCCGACAGTTGCTCAAATTGCTGAGCATCTTGCGGATTTTGGTATTTGACGGAGTGAAACAGATGAATTTTGAACATAAAAGCGTTTTGCTTGAAGAAAGTGTGAATAACTTAGTAGTCAATCCAGCAGGCATTTACGTGGATTGCACACTAGGTGGAGCCGGACATGGACAAGCCATTGTGAGTAAACTTGCTGCTTCTGGCACTTATATTGGTTTAGATCAGGACCCAGCAGCCATTGCGGCTGGTAAAGAACGTTTGGCGAGTGCTAAATGCACCGTACATATTATTCGAAGTAATTTTGAACAACTTAAAGAGGTGTTACAGGACCTAGCTATTGATGCTGTTGATGGTGTACTTTATGATCTAGGCGTCTCATCTTATCAGCTTGATACAGCGGAGCGTGGATTTTCTTATATGCAAGATGCCCCGCTTGATATGCGCATGGATCCTAGAAATATCTTGTCAGCAAAAGAAGTTGTGAATGAATATAGTGCCGAGAAACTTACTAAAATCATGTATGATTATGGTGAAGAACGCTGGGCGAAGCGTATTGCTGATTTTATTGTAGCTGAGCGAAAAACGAAACCGATTATTTCAACAGGCAATTTGGTAGATATTGTTAAAAAAGCCATTCCCAAGGGAGCGCGTCAAGAAGGTCCTCATCCGGCGAAACGAACCTTTCAAGCCATTCGTATTGAAGTGAATCGTGAACTTGCGATTTTGCAACAATCTTTTTCTGATGCCATTGGGCTACTTAAGCCAGGCGGGCGGATTTGTATTATTACCTTTCATTCTTTAGAAGATCGTATAGCTAAACAAGTTTTGCAGGAACAATCAAAAGGTTGTATTTGTCCGCCACAGTTTCCTATTTGTACCTGCCATCATCAGCCAGTCATTAAGATCCTAGGTAAACCTCGTAAACCGTCAGTGGTTGAATTAGCAGAAAATCCACGAGCGAGAAGTGCTAAATTGCGGATCGGTCAAAAATTACCGGGTGAGTCGTTCTAGAATCCAAGGAGGGTCAGTAAGATGTTAGTGAGCAAAAAGCAAGAGTGGGAACTTATTGAACAACCAGATGAACAAATAGTCCCTTCTTTGCCGCGAACTCGACTTGATGTGCAGCGAAGAAGAAAATATTTCGTTTTTGTTACTGTTCTTGCATTGATGGCAGTGATATTGACTATGCAAAGTGAATTTGTAGTTCGTTCAGGCTATGAACTTGTGAAAATGAAAACACAAGTAGCATCTTTAGAGAAGGAAAATGAAGTTCTTCATCTTGATGTAGCCAAACTAAAATCGCCGGCAAGAATTGAGCGCATAGCAAAAAAGGAACTCGGCATGGTTTTACCCTCGGTCGTTTATCATGCACAAGCCTCATCAGAGGGCAATCTCAGTCAAACTAATATGACTGCTACTGCTGCTAAGAACAATAAGACTACTCCTGCGCTTGGAATGAATTAAGAAGAGTCTGGTGTGAGAGGGTCACTCTAGCTTCTTCTTAAGTGATGGGGGAATGCATAGTGGCTTCGGCTTCACATGGCACGATTCGAAAACGGGTCATTTTTTTGTTTCTCTTTATGGCAGTTGCTATGGGAGGATTAGTTGTGCGGTTAGGCTATTTACAGCTTTTTCACAGTACGTGGCTTGCGGAAAATGCGACAGATCAACGGATTCGCGATATTCCAGTAGAAGCGAAACGGGGGATTATTTTTGATCGGACAGGTAAAGAATTAGCTGTGAGTATGAGTACGGAGTCTATTTACGCAATTCCCGCTGAAATTAAAAATGTACAAGAGACAGCAGCCAAATTGGCTGCTATTTTGGCATTAAATGAGGAACATTTGTCCAAATTATTGCAACGACATCAGGCTTTTACTTGGGTGAAACGTAAAGTAGACAGTAATGTGGCGCGGCAAATTCAAGCGCTAGGCTTTGACGGTATTGGCATCACGCAAGAAAGTCGGCGCTATTATCCACAGGAAGATTTAGCTTCACATATTTTAGGCTTTACCGGGATTGATAGCCAAGGTCTAGATGGAGTAGAAATTACTTTTGACAGTTATTTGCGTGGTCGGCCAGGCAGCATTATGGTTGAATATGATGCAAGAGGGCGGGAAATACCTTATGCCAATCATCGTTTTGTACCACCTGTCGAAGGAAATGATATTTATTTGACTATTGATATGGTGATTCAGCAAGTTGCGGAACGTGAACTGGGGCGTGTCATGCAAGAAACACAAGCCAAGGGAGCTACGATTGTGGCTATGGACCCGAATACGGGTGAAATCTTGGCTCTTGCTAATCGCCCAGACTATAACCCGAATCATTTTGCTGATTATTCACCAAAGTTATGGCGTAATATTGCCGTATCCAATGCCTATGAACCAGGATCTACCTTTAAAATTATTACATCATCCGCTGCATTAAGTGAAAAAGTAGTGACGCTGACGGATCGGTTTTATGATCCGGGTTATATTGACGTACAGGGACGGAAAATTCATTGCTGGAAAAATGGCGGCCATGGCAGTGAAACATTTGAAGAAGTAGTGGAAAATTCCTGTAATGTCGGATTTGTCAATGTTGGACTTCGTCTAGGGCGAGATCCTTTTTATACCTATCTTGATAAACTGGGCTTCGGACGGCCTACAGGTATTGATTTACCTGGGGAGGCCAAGGGAATTGTCATTGACAAGCGACAAGTTAAGCCTATTAATATTGCTACGATGGCTATGGGGCAGGGAATTGCTGTAACGCCGATTCAACTTCTTACGGCAGTGAGTGCTGTTGTCAATGGCGGTACTTGGCTGAGACCGCAGATAGTTAAGACGATTCAAGATAAAAATGGTCAAACCATTCGCAGTTTTCAGCCTGATGTTGTTCAGGAAGCAATAAATTCTGAAACAAGTAATCAAGTAAGAGGAATTCTGGAAAAAGTTGTAGAAATCGGTACAGGTAAAAATGCTTTTATTGACGGCTTTAAAATTGGGGGGAAAACAGGAACTGCCCAAAAGGTTGGGGCAGGTGGTTATTTGCCTGATAAGTATGTTGCTTCCTTTATTGGCTTTGCGCCTAGCGATCATCCCAAGATTGTCATGCTTGTCATTGTTGACGAACCTGTGGGCATTTATTATGGCAGCCAGGTTGCAGCTCCCGTTTTTGCAGCAGTTATGAAGGATGTTTTGCCTTATTTACAAGTGACGAATGTTCCGACCAAGACGGCTGAAAATGTGCAGAGTCATGTGCTTGTGCCGAATTTACTTAATGAGTCTGTCTCAGATGCCATGAAAGATTTACAGGCGGCAGGTTTAGCTGCGCGAATTGAAGAAACAGGGGAGCGCATCGCAGATCAGATTCCGCGGCCAGGCAGTCGCGTTCCTGTTGGTTCACAGGTGCTACTTTATACCTTAACAACGGCCCGCCCAGGAACAGGTGAAGTGACTGTGCCTGATTGCAGTGGTCGTAGTGAAAAAGAAGTGATGGAGCTCTTGGGACAGCTAGGTCTAACTTATAAACAAGCAAATCAAGGGACGCAGGCTGTGAAACAAGATCCGCCAGCAGGCAGTCAAGTGTCGTCTGGAACAACCATTGAGGTATATTTTGAATAAAAAAGCCAAACATATCCTGTTTATTTGTGTAAGATACTAGTAAGTCGGCAATATTAGCAGTAAGATAAGAAATGGATTGGTTATTATTATGATAAGTTGGAGGATTTATTTTCTATGACAAAAAATTTGCAGGAACTACTTCATCTCATTCCACAGGCAAGTGTAACAGGCAATCAAGACTGTTTGATTGCCGATATGGCTTATGATTCAAGAAAAGTGAAACAAGGCAGTTTGTTTGTTTGTCTTCACGGCGCTCATGTCGATGGACATGACTATATTGATGAGGCCAAGCAAAAAGGGGCTATGGCTGTTCTTGTTGATCAAGCTATTCCGCCTTGTAGTAGTGATTTGACGGTCATTAAAGTAGCTGATACACGGGCAGCCATGCAAATTCTGGCACCCTTTTTCTATGACTATCCCGCACGAAAATTGCGGATGATTGGGATTACAGGCACAAATGGCAAGACAACAACGTCCTATCTTTTGGCAGGAATTTTAAAAGCAGCAGGATTTAAAGTCGGCATTAGCGGTACTATTCAGACGCTTGTGGGAGATAAAGTTCTGCCTGTCAAGAATACGACACCCGATGTCATTGATTTACAGCAAATTTTGGTACAAATGGTTGAGGCGGGCATGGATTATGTTGTGATGGAAGTGTCTTCGCATTCTCTTGCCATGCAGCGCATTGCTGGCTGTGAATTTGATGGTGCTATTTTTACAAACTTGACACAAGATCATTTAGATTATCATAAAACGCTGGAAAACTATCGTAATGCCAAATCCCTTTTATTTCAATCATTAGGAAAAGATGTAACGAAAAGCAATAAGTGGGCTGTAGTTAACAAAGATGACGAAGCAAGTCAAACGATGATTGATTGTGCGAGTGGTGATATTTATACCTATTCACTTCATGGTAAAGGCAATATTCAAGCTGACAATATTCATGTGGCGGCAAGAAATTCAGCATTTACTGTTCACAGTGAGGCAGGCGAACTGGCGCTTTCTTTAAAAATTACCGGACTATTTAATGTTTATAATTCTTTAGCCGCTATTGGGGCGGCTTTGGCGGAGAAGATTGCCCCCGCTGTCATTAAGGGGGCAATGGAAGAGTTTACGACTGTGCCTGGCCGCTTTGAGCTTGTGGACGCTGACCAGGATTTTACCGTTATTGTTGATTATGCTCATACGCCTGACGGTTTGGAAAATATTCTAAAGACAGCGCAAGAAGTGGCAAGTGGTCGAATTATTACAGTCTTTGGATGCGGAGGTGACCGTGATCGGACTAAACGGCCGATTATGGGGAAAATTGCGGCTTCTTATTCTGATGTCGTCATTGCTACTTCTGATAATCCACGCAGTGAAGATCCACTGATTATTTTAAAAGAAGTAGAAGTTGGTATTCTTGCGGCTTTGACGCCGAAGAAGCAGTATGAAATGATTCCGGATCGTCGTCAGGCCATTGCTGCGGCGCTCCGAATAGCTCAGCACGATGATATTGTTATGATTGCTGGAAAAGGTCATGAAACCTATCAGATTTTAAAGGATAAGACCATTGATTTTGATGATCGCCAAGTTGTGCGTGAAGTGATTGGAGAACTTAAATAATGGCTAAATTTACGTTAAATGAAATTTGTCTTGCCACAGGTGGTCAACTTGTTGCTGGAAGTGATTGCAATTTTTCTGGTATTTGTACCGATAGCAGGAAAATAAAATCGGGTCAGCTTTTTATTGCTCTTATGGGTGAAAATTTTGATGGTCATCAATTTACTTCTGCTGTTGTCCAACAGGGGGCAGCAGGGGTACTTGTCAGCCAAAATGTTGTTGTACCGGATTCTTTGCCTGTGATCAAGTGTGATGACACTCTTAAGGCTTTACAAGATATTGCGGCTTATCACCGTCAGCGATTTACTCTCCCTGTTATTGCCATTACAGGATCTAATGGCAAAACAACAACGAAAGATATGCTGGCGGCTATCTTAAGCAAGCAGTTTAAGGTATTGAAGACGCAGGCTAATTTTAACAATGAAATTGGGTTGCCTTTTACACTTCTGTCACTGCAGCCAGAACATGAAGTCGCTGTGGTGGAAATGGGAATGCGAGGGCTTGGGCAAATTACGGCACTTACGCGTATTGCCCGGCCAACAGCAGGTATTGTAACAACTGTTGGTGAAACGCATATGGAACTGCTCGGTTCACGAGAAAATATTGCCAAAGCTAAGGCGGAATTAGTTGAGGCCATTGATCCGCAGGGATTTGTCGTCTTGAATGCCGATAATCCTTATGTGGCCGCTATGGCCAGTAAAGCACGTTGTGCTGTCATTACTTTTGGACTCCGCGCGGCCAGTGATGTGCAGGGGAAAAATGTGCGAAGTTCAGTAGACGGCGTATCTTTTGACTGTACTTATGATGGACGGTGTTTCGCTGTTCATATTCCGGCATTGGGTGAACACAATGTGATGAATGCCTTGGCGGCACTTGCTGCTGGCTTTAAGCTTGGCATGAATGAAAAGGACATGGTTGTTGGCTTAAAACAATTTGCACCTAGTGGTATGCGCATGGCCATTGAAAAGGTTGGCCCCTATCAAATAATTAATGACGCCTATAACGCCAGTCCGGCATCCATGGTGAGCGCTTTACAGACGCTTGTTTGCTTACGTTCCGGCCGAACGGTTGCTGTGCTGGGAGATATGTTTGAACTGGGCGAATTGGCTGAACAGGCCCATGGGGATATAGGCAAGACTGCGGCTCAATTAGGCGTTGATCTTATTGTTACAGTAGGAAAACTGGGACAGTTAATTGCCGATGGGGCTCAGCTTCATGGCCACAAGGCCGTTTTTGCTTGTCAAAATCAGGCTGAAGCATTGCTTGTTTTACATGAGAAGCTTGTGAGTGGCGATGTTATTTTAATCAAAGGTTCACGGGGCATGAAAATGGAACAACTTATTCCACAGTTGGTGAAGTAAATGATTGGAAGCGTTTAGGAGGTAGCATTTTATGTACGCACAGGTTCAAACCATATTTTATTCCGGGATTCTTGCTTTGATTGTGGCACTTGTGCTTGGTCCGCTACTGATTCCCGTATTGCACAGATTAAAATTTGGACAAAGCATTCGTCAGGAGGGTCCTAAGAGTCATCAGGCCAAAGCCGGTACTCCCACCATGGGAGGAATTATTATCTTAGTGGCACTTTGTGTGCCCATGTTGTTGTTTTTTTTCGATAAACCGGCTATTTGGCTGGCTTTATTTGTTACGTTGGGTCATGGACTGTTAGGATTTCTTGATGATTTCATTAAGGTCGTATTAAAACGCAATTTAGGTCTTACTGCGAAACAGAAATTGCTTGGCCAAATTATTATGGCCGTTGCTTTGGCTTATGTTGTTACGTCGTATTTTGGTTTGGGCACAGATATATGGATTCCCTTTTTCAATCAATCCATTGATTTTGGTTCCTTATATTTTATTGTCATTTTTTTCGTATTAGTGGGAACGACAAATGCCGTCAACTTGACGGATGGGTTGGACGGACTTGCTGCAGGAACAACGGTAATTTCTGCCGGGACTTATGCGCTCATTAGCTATTATTTTGGCAATATAGAGCTTGCTGCGTTTTCTCTTGCTACAGCAGGTGCTTGTCTGGGGTTTTTAGTCTATAATATTCATCCTGCCAAAGTGTTTATGGGGGATACGGGGTCGTTGGCTTTAGGTGGCGTATTGGCAACTGTGGCCGTGATGACGAAAACCGAATTTTTATTAATCATCGTTGGTGGCGTTTATGTTGTGGAAACACTATCCGTCATGATTCAGGTGGTTTCGTTTAAAACAACAGGAAAGCGCGTATTTAAAATGAGCCCTATTCATCATCATTTTGAATTGTCTGGTTGGTCTGAGCAAAAAGTTGTCGGCGTGTTTTGGTCAGCAAGTTTGCTATTAAGCATATTTGCTTTGAGTATACTTATTATGAATCAGGGAGGTAGATGAACATGCAATTTAATGGTAAAAAAGTGATCGTTTTGGGATCTGGTATTAGTGGTATTTCTGTAGCTCTGGTGCTGAAAAATCTTGGGGCCTATGTTACACTGAGTGATAATAAGCCACTAAATCAATTAAAAAAAGACCCCTCTTTTCTCCTGGAAAAGGGTATTAAGCTGGCGTTAGGAAATCAGGAGGCAGCTCTCCTTGATGGGGTGGATTATGTTATTTTATCGCCTGGCGTATCTATTTATACAGATTTTGTTCAGCAGGCTCTGGCTAAAAATATCCTTGTCATGAGTGAAGTGGAAGTTGCTTATCAGCTTTGTCCGGCACCGATTGTGGCCATAACAGGTACAAATGGTAAAACAACGACAACAACTTTAATTGGTGAAATGATTGCGTGCCATAACAAGGAGGTTGTGGTGGGGGGGAATATTGGACAAGCCCTATCCGATGAAGTGAAGGATATTACGGATAAGGGGATTGTTGTTGCGGAAATATCCAGTTTTCAAATGGAAAGTGCCCGTGATTTTAAGCCTCATATTGCAGCTGTTTTGAATATTACACCTGATCATATTGATCGTCATAAGACATTCGAAAACTATGTTGCCATGAAAGAGCGTGTTTTTGCTAAACAGACGTCAGATGATTTCCTAGTGCTAAATTATGACGATCCTACGCTGAGACCTATGGCTGATAGAGCTAAGTCACAAGTCCTGTTTTTTAGCCGTAAAGAAACCTTACAGCAAGGCGCTTATATCAAAAAAGATCAGATTTGGATTTCCTGGAAAGATCAGGAACTTCCTGTCTGTCCTGTGAGTGTTATGAAGATTCCGGGCGCTCATAATGTTGAAAATGCTCTTGCTGCTGCGGCTGTTTCTTTTTTAGCAGGTGTGGCCATCACAGATATTGCGAAGGTGCTGGAAAATTTTGAAGGCGTTGAACATCGTATTGAACCTGTGACCACTCTTCATGGAGTACCTTATTATAATGATTCAAAGGCTACCAATCCTGAATCTTCGATTAAGGCATTAGAAGCTTTTGCTGGGCATATTGTGCTTATTGCGGGCGGCAGAGATAAAAATACGGATCTCACTGAAATGATGTTACTTATTAAAGAAAAAGTGGATCATCTGATTTTGCTTGGTGAGGCCAGTGCGCGGTTTAAAGAAGCAGCTTTACTTCACGAAATTGCTAATATTCATGAGGCTAAAACCTTTGCAGATGCCGTAAACTTGGCGTATAAAATAGCTACTCCGCCGCATATTGTATTATTATCACCAGCCTGCGCAAGCTATGATATGTTTAAGAGCTATGAAGAGCGCGGGACGGTATTTAAGAAGCTCGTACGTTTGCTCAGTTAAGGAGGTTGTTGCCGCTTTGGATAATGGATATAAATCGCCTGATTACATTCTGTTTTTTACAGTCATGTTTTTATTGGGTGTGGGGATTATCATGGTATATAGTTCGAGTGCTGTAGCCGCTTATGCGAATTATCATGATAGTTACTATTTTCTTAAACGGCAAATTATCTGGGCCTCCTTGGGTGTTATAACCCTACTTGTTACTATGCATATTGATTATCATGTGTGGCGTAAATTGGCAAAGCCTATCCTCTTCGTTACCTTGTTTTTATTAATTCTCGTACTGATTCCTGGCTTGGGCCGCGTTGTCAATGGTGCGAGGCGCTGGCTCGGTTTTGGCTCCATTTATTTACAGCCATCTGAAATTGCCAAACTGGGGATGGTTTTCTTTGTGAGCCATGGTTTGGCACAGGCTCAGACGAAAATATTGAGTTTTCGAAAGGGACTCTTGCCACAGCTACTTATGTTGTTGTTGGTTTTTGGTTTGATTTTAAAAGAGCCTGATCTTGGTACGGCGCTCTCCATTGCTGGTACTGTATTTATTTTGCTTTTTGCCGCTGGTGCGAAAGTTTTCCATTTAGGTGCAATGGGAGCTGTTGGTGTATTAGGCATTGTTGCGGCCATCATTGTTGAGCCATACCGGATGAAACGACTGTTAGCTTTTAGTAATCCATGGTCTGATCCACTTGACACAGGCTATCATATTATTCAATCCTTATATGCTATAGGGTCAGGGGGGTTATTTGGTGTTGGACTGGGACGGAGCCGAGAAAAATTTCTTTATTTGCCTGAGCCTCATACAGACTTTATCTTCGCTATTCTGGGGGAAGAATTGGGCCTTATTGGAACAGTGACAGTTATTGTTTTATTTTTCTTGTTTGCCTGGCGGGGATTTCGCATCGCTATAGCTGCACCCGACATTTATGGCAGTTTACTTGCTACAGGCATTACAACCATGATCATGCTGCAGGCGTTGATGAATATCGCTGTTGTCACAGCCTCGATGCCTGTTACAGGGATTCCGCTGCCTTTTATTAGTTTTGGCGGTTCGGCGCTGATTTTTACTTTAGCAGGTGTTGGAGTGTTATTAAATATATCAAGATATGTAAGTTTATAAAGCAGGAGTGAGACCATGCGAATTATACTATCAGGCGGGGGAACTGGCGGTCATATTTACCCAGCTATTACGATTGCCCGCGTTTTGGAAAAAAAATTGCTTGAAGCCAAAGAACCTGTCGAAATTTTGTTTGTTGGGACAAAGGTTGGACTCGAAGCAGATATTGTTCCTAAGGAAGGCTATGAGCTCCAAACAATTGACGTACAAGGTTTTAAGCGGCAGTTATCTGTTAAAAATGTACAAACTGTTTTTAAAATTTTCGGCAGTTTATGGCAATCGATTAAAATCATAAGAAATTTCAAGCCAGATATTGTTATTGGAACAGGTGGTTATGTCTGTGGGCCTGTCTTGCTTGCTGCTAGTTTATTGAAAAAACCAACGCTCGTTCAAGAACAAAATGTGATTGCTGGTATTACAAATAAAACATTAGCCCGTTTTGTTGATTGTGTTGCTGTAGGTTATGAAGAAGCAAAACCCTATTTTTCTCCATTTACAAAGGTTGTTATCAGCGGAAATCCCATTCGGCCTGATGTCCTAACAGCCCAGCGGGAACAAGCAATAGTTGATTTAGGTCTTGATATAAATAAAAAGACACTACTTGTGTCAGGCGGCAGTCGTGGCGCCCGCAGTATCAATTTGGCCATGGTTGCTGTTCATCAAGCCTTTCAGGATCACAAAGATATCCAAATCTTGCACATCACGGGTCAAAGCGAGTATAATAGCATAGTTGGAAAATTGCATGAAAAGGGTATATACCCGGAAAAGAGTGGAAATCTTAAGATTGTGCCTTATCTGTATAACATGCCACAAGCGCTTGCTTGCGCTGATTTAGCAGTATTTCGGGCAGGGGCCATCGGACTTGCTGAATTAACTGTCCGGGCTGTACCATCCGTATTAATTCCTTATCCTTATGCTGCCGAAAATCATCAAGAACATAATGCGCGAGTCTTGGCAGAACATGGAGCGGCACGGGTTATTCGCGACTCTGATTTGACTGGGGAAAAGCTTGTTACGGTCATTCGTGCATTATTTGATGATCCAGAAAAACTTGCAGCAATGGCTACTGCAAGTAAAAAGCTAGGGCATCCCCTTGCTGCAGACTGTATTGCTGATGCAGCGATTGCTCTTACGGGCAATCGAGAATAGGAAAGTAACACCTAAATTGAACAGCGCATATAATGAGGTATCGGTAAGATGCGCAAGAAGGGGGAGAATTTTATTTGTTTACTTCTATAAAAAAAATCCATTTTGTTGGCATAGGCGGAGCTGGCATGAGCGCAATTGCCCGAGTTATGCTGGAATTAGGCTATGAGATTACAGGATCTGATATTAGTAAATCCAGTGTGTCAGCTAAATTAGAACAACTTGGCGCTAAAATATATTATGGCCATGATGCAAGCAACATTGAACAGGCTGAAGCGATTGTGACTTCAACAGCCATTCGTGAAACGAATCCTGAAATTCAAGCGGCTCATGCTAAAAATATTCCCGTTTTTCATCGATCAGAAGCCGTTGCTTTCTTGATGGATCAGCGTCAGGGAATTGCAGTTGCTGGAGCTCACGGTAAAACAACGACGACATCTATGATTGCCTTAATGCTTGAAAAGGCAGGTGTCGATCCGACTATTATTATTGGTGGTGA
Organism: Pelorhabdus rhamnosifermentans; assembly: GCF_018835585.1. NCBI lineage: Bacteria > Bacillati > Bacillota > Negativicutes > Selenomonadales > Sporomusaceae > Pelorhabdus > Pelorhabdus rhamnosifermentans. The sequence goes on along the minus strand of NZ_JAHGVE010000022.1, from coordinate 16,739 downwards.
GCTGGAATACATAGGCGGTAATGCTAAACTCGGTAAGGGCCCGTATCTTGTAGCTGAGGCAGATGAAAGTGATGGTTCGTTCCTAAACTTATCACCCAAAATTGCTGTTGTTACGAATATTGAGAACGATCACATGGATTATTATGGTACAATGGAGAATATTTTGCAGACGTTTCATAAATTTTTGCTCCGTTTACCTGCTGATAATGGTTTTGCAGTACTTTGTTTTGATAATGCCTATATCCGTGATATGGCGGACTCCCTAGGACGAACTTTCATGAGTTATGCCATTGATCATCCTGCTGATCTTATGGCACGCAACATTCGAACAGAAGGAGCTGTTACGCATTATGATCTGTATCAATGTGAGGAGTATATTGGCTCTATTACACTGAATGTGCCAGGAAAACATAATATTCGTAATTCTTTAGCGGCTGTTGCAGTGGGACTCAAAATTGGTCTGGATTTTTCCGCCATTGCTGCGGGATTAGTCGAATTTCGCGGTGCGAAACGTCGGTTTCAGACCAAGGCCAGAATTAACGGGGTATGGATTGTCGATGATTATGCCCATCATCCAACTGAGATTACGACGACCCTTCTTGCTGCGCGCCAGACTGAGCCGAAACGCTTGATTTGTGTGTTTCAACCGCATCGTTTTTCGCGGACCAAGCTGCTTCGCTCTGAGTATGGCATGGCTTTTAAGCCTGCTGATGTATTAATTCTGACAGATATCTATGCAGCTGGTGAAGATGCTATCGACGGGATTAATGGTGAGGTTATTAAAGAGGAAGTTGAACAAAAAGCCAAACAACAAGTGACTTATATTGCTGATTTGGCTAAAATTGCCCGCTATTTAGCCGAAATTGTGGAACCAGGTGATTTGGTTATTACAATGGGGGCTGGGAATATTTATAAAGCTGGCGAAGAACTCGTCGAGCGACTTGTGAAATGATTTGAAGGGGGATTGTACTTTTTCCAGGAGGGAAGACGATGGAGAAATTTATCGTCACAGGAGGAGTACAACTCAACGGTTGTGTACAAGTTAGCGGGGCTAAGAATGCTGCTCTACCTATCATGGCAGCAACACTTTTAAGTCACGGACTGACTGTCCTTCATGATGTACCTGAGCTTCGCGATATTGCGATGATGCAAAATATTATGAAGCTCCTTGGAGCTTCGGTTGTCCGGGAAGGTCATACCCTTGTGATTGATACAGTTGCGGTTACGGGTACTGATATTCCCGAGGCTTTGATGCGTGAAATGCGCGCTTCGGTGTTTTTGCTGGGACCTTTGCTAGGCAGATTTCATCAAGTTCGCCTGTCTTATCCCGGCGGCTGTGCTATTGGACCGCGCCCGATTAATCTTCATATTAAGGCGTTAGAAAAGTTAGGCGCCCATATCAAGGAAGGGTCAGGATATATTGATGCTGAAGCAAAGAAACTTGTCGGTAACGAGATTACTTTCGATTTTCCCAGTGTTGGTGCAACAGAGAATGCCATGATGGCCGCTGTTCTTGCCGAAGGAACGACAGTGATTCGTAATGCTGCCCGCGAGCCGGAAATTGTTGATCTACAGAACTTTTTTAATAGTATGGGGGGCCGTGTAGGCGGAGCTGGCACAGACTGTATTTTTATTCGTGGTGTGAAAAGCTTGCATTCTACAGAGTATCAAATCATGCCCGACCGGATTGAAGCAGGCACACTCTTAATTGCTACAGCGATGACGGGTGGCAATGTTATTATTGGAAATATCAATCACGCTTGTCTATTTTCGGTGATGGATAAATTGCAGGAAATTGGTTCCGTTATTGAATGTCGTGGTAATGCTATTCGTATTAAAGCAGAAAATTTAAGGCGGGGTGTAGACATTAAGACGTTGCCTTATCCCGGTTTCCCTACAGATTTGCAGGCTCCCATGCTTTCATTGCTTACGATCGCTAAAGGAACAAGTATTATTTCTGAAACGATTTTTGAAAACCGTTTTAAACATGTGGATGAATTGACTCGTATGGGAGCTAAAATTAAGGTTGAAGGACGTACAGCTGTCATTCGTGGTGTAGATGCTCTTTCAGGTACTTGTGTTGCCGCACCTGATCTTCGGGCGGGTGGAGCCCTTGTTTTAGCCGGACTGGTGGCAGCAGGAACAACGATTGTTGATGAGGTCTATCATATTGACCGCGGCTACGAACGATTGGAAGAAAAACTGAACAGCCTTGGCGCTATCATTCTTCGTAAATAAATGTTAAATACTTACTGACAGTTTATGATGGAGGTTATAATGAAGAATAAAAAGATTGCTGTTGTTATGGGAGGACCTTCTGCAGAACGCGAGGTGTCGTTAAATACGGGCAATGCTATTTTAAAGGCACTCCAGGAAAAGGGCTATAAAGCTGTTGGGATCGATATGGATCCAAAACAGATTGCCAGTCAACTTCAGGAAGAAAAAATTGATATTGTTTTTAATGCAATACATGGAAAATTTGGTGAAGATGGGGCTTTGCAAGGCGCACTCGATATGCTTGGCATTCCTTACACAGGTTCTGGTGTTATGGCAAGTGCTATTACTATGGATAAGAGCATTTCAAAGCGATTGTTCGTTGCGGCGGGATTGCCGACAGCACCTGCTGAAATTTACGATCAATATAGTCTGGGTCTGGATGACATTTGTCAGGACATTAGGAAAAAATTCACTTTTCCACTTGTTGTAAAAGCGGCTGAACAAGGTTCAAGTATCGGTGTCTATATTTTGGAAGATGAATCAGGTCTTCAAGATGCTGTAAGAAATGCTTTTGGCTATTGCCGCCATATCGTTGTGGAAGCTTTTATTACAGGCAGTGAACTTACTGTGGCTGTTATGGGGAATAAGGAAGCGCATGCCTTTCCTGTTATCGAAATCGTTCCCCATTCCGGTCGCTATGATTATCATTCAAAATATACTAGTGGTGCCACAGAATATATTGTACCTGCACGTCTTGATGAACAAACAACGCACAAATTGCAGCAACTTGCAGAAGAAACCTATCGCCTCGTCGGTTGCAAGGGCATAGCTCGTGTTGACTTTATGATGGATAAGGAGAAACACCCCTATATTTTAGAGATCAATACCATTCCTGGAATGACTGCTACCAGTCTGGTACCCAAGGCTGCCGCAGCGACAGGTCTTCTTTTCGCTGATTTATGTGAAAAACTGTTACTTATGGCTGTAGAATAAAAAAAGGCAGCTGCGCTGCCTTTTTTTATTTATCTTCAGTAAACACTGTTGTATAATACATGCAGGGACCTTATACAGGGGGAATTTTATGGGGACAACAGAACGGCTGAAAGATGCCCGTGATGAACGTAAAGCTTTGGCTGTGAAGCGACTTTTATCGGTAATAATGGTGTTTGTTGTACTCATTGCTTGTTATTTATTTATTAATTCTTCTTTTTTTTCAGTAGGGACAGTTATTATACAAGGTAATAAGTACATCAGTAATGAAGAAGTTTTGGCTATTGTTGGTATACCCGGTAAAATAAATATTTTTCGTCTTGATACACGCGATGCGAAAAGCCGCTTAGTAAAAGATTTACGTGTTGCTGATGCTGAGGTGGTTCGCAAGTTTCCAGCGACTGTTGTTATTTCAGTAAAGGAACGTCAGCCTTATGCTTATGCTGCTACTAGCTATGGATTTGCCGAGTTAGATGAAAAAGGAATTGTTTTAGCTGCTTTTAAGACATTAAAACAATTAAATGTTCCCATTATTACGGGGGTAAATTTAGGTAATGCTTATATTGGTGACTGTGTGGACAACCCAGCATTACAAGCGACACTCTCCTATCTTGCCGGACTATCTGAAAACAGTTTAAATCAATTGTCTGAGGTCAATATTAGCGATCCCTTGCAAATACGAGCTTTAACAATCAATTCGGTGCAAATTCGTTTAGGAACGCAAGATCATTTATTTGACAAGGCTGTGAAGACAAATCAGATCATGGGAGAAATTGGAGATAAAAAAAGTCTTGCTGAATCCATCGATATGCGTTATGCTACGCCATATATAAAGTTCAAATCAAATTAATTAAAGATTGTGAAGGGAGAGAATTACATTGTTGGCCATACGACAGGGCCAAGTGGCGATTGCAATGGTCTGCGTCGTTCTTGGTGTGATGCTTGCGTTGCAGTTCCGTACTACGCAGGATATTCGGTCTTCTGTTCCTTTTCAAAGGATTGAGGATCTTTCACAGCGGCTGAATCAGACGGAAAAAGAACGTGATGCTTTATTAAAGCAAGTACATGAATTATCGCAGGCCAGTGAAGGTGAAACAGCTGTGAAGGAGAATATGAATGTCCGCATGGGAGCAGGAGTTGTTGCTTTGAAAGGTCCCGGCGTGGTGATTACTATTGACGATAGTAAGCGAGCGGCCAAACCAGGGGAGAATGCCAATTTATACCTGATTCATGATGATGATATTCTAAAGGTAATCAATGAGATGTGGGCTGCTGGGGCAGAGGCTATTTCTATTAATGAACAACGACTTGTAGCCAGTTCGGAGATTCGTTGTGCTGGGCCGACTTTATCAGTCAATAATACGCGTTATTCGCCGCCCTATGAAATACGTGCCATCGGTGATCAGACGACACTGGAAAATGCACTGAAAATGCGGGGTGGTGTTGTGGAAACTCTGCAATTTTGGGGGATTCAGGTGAGTATTAAGAAGCAGGATCTTGTTGACATTCCCGCTTATAAGGGGCCTTTTCATTTTGAATATGCCCAACCAGTAAAGGAGGCTGGCAAGTCATGATGCTGCCTTTTTTGGGTCTCGTCTTCGGTATTCTTATTGGGTCTTTTTTCCCATTTAGTATTCCAGTGGAATATGCTAAGTTTATGTCTGTAGCTTTACTTGCTTCTTTGGATAGTGTGTTTGGTGGTTGGCGTTCGGCATTAGAAGAAAAATTTGATAATACCGTTTTTATTACGGGATTTTTTACGAACGCTCTTCTTGCTGCAGCATTAGTTTATGTGGGTGATCGCTTGGGCATTGATTTGTATTATGTTGCAACGCTTGCTTTTGGACTACGGGTTTTTCAGAATCTTGCTATTATACGACGTTATTTTTTAAAGAAATAAATTTTTATAATGATGGATCATAAAAGCCAAGAAAAAAGACTTAAACGTCTTTTTCTTGGCTCATTTAAAATTATTAGGTTTCGTCTGTATTCATTGTTTCACTACTTAGTATACATGGAAAATCTTCTTTGTCATTTTCTTCAATCATTGTGGTTAGAGTGGTAAATGACTTTTCATCATCAGCCAGATTTTTGCCATTCCAAAAGTGATAAACGGGATGATTGAAAATTTCCATAAGTTGTTCACCTCCATTACTAAATAATCATAGTATTTCCTATTTACATTTGGAAAATAACAAGAAAAGCCGCTTTTTTATTAAAAAAAAAAGGGAAAACGCCAATTGTGTTGAAACATTATGAAAGGAAACATAATCATAGTTGCAGTGGATAAGTCTTTTTAAGTATAGATAGTGAAAAGAAACATAATCATGTTGCAGTGGGGGCCTCAAGCGTCATGAAGCAAGTTTTAGCAATTGATATTGGTACAAGCTGTATAAAGGTGTTGGCAGCTCAAGTGACTTCTGCGCAGATAGAGATTTTAGGCAGTGGCTCTGCTCCAACAAGTGGATATCGTCATGGTAAAGTTGAGCAGGTAGATTCGTTGGTGTCCTCGATACGTCAAGCCATAGATTGTGTGATGACAGCTGTTTCTGGATCATTTGACCTAATCTATATGGGGATCGGTTCACTTGATGTAAAGGCTGTAAATTTGTTTGGGACAGTTGCGCCACAACGTCCACAATCTTTATCAGCGGAAGATGGAGAAAGAGCTTGTCGTGCTTCGATTGCAGCTTTACCACTTGATGAGGCTATTGTACATTTAATTCCTTCTCAATATTTTGTAGATGATCGTCCAGTGGCTTTATTACCAGTTGGACAGCCTTGTCATTCTCTTAAAGTCAATACACACGTTATTTCTATACCGAAAGCATTGAAAAGTCAGTTAAATGCTGAATTAGCTCGAAATTCCATTCCAGCAATTAGTTTGGTTGCCACTAGCTATGCTGATGCCTTGGCGCTTACCGATCAAACTCAAAGTAAAACAAACTTTTTTATTATGGATATTGGTGCTGGAACTGTAGATGTGAGTTTTTATAATGAGGGAAAACGGGTATTTTCTGAGGCTTTGCCGTTTGGGGGAGAATATATTACCAGTGATATTATGCAAGCATTTAGTGTAAATCGCAATCACGCAGAAGGAATTAAGAAGTATTATGCGAAATTAGATAATAATCTACATCATCAAGAAGTAATCTTAGATTGCAATGATTACGGTACGACAGATAAAAATATTGCCTATGATTTTTTATATGATATTATTGAAAGTCGTACGGAAGAGCTTGTTGCTTTAATTTACCAAGGAGTGAAGGATTCAATTCCGTTAGATTTAGTCGAACGGCAAGCGTGTGAAGTTTATCTAACTGGCGGTTCATCTAAACTTCCAAGTTTTGTACGAGCTATTCATGATCGTTTTGGGCTTTCAGTAAAAACGGTTATGCCAACAAAGTTAGACAAAGAATACTTATGTCCAGAAAATACAGCTGGATACGGAATTTTGTTGTTTGCAGCCAGCCATTTGCCAGCTAAACAAGAAACATCAAGTGGCTGTCATATGTTTTTTCAAAAAATAAAAAATATGTTTGGTTCTTAACCACGCGAGGATATAAGGAGGAACAGGATCCATGCTTGAATTCGATATGGATTTAGATCAGTTTGCCAAGATTAAGGTTATTGGAGTAGGTGGCGGCGGTAGTAATGCCGTGAACCGTATGATCACTGCCGGATTGAAAGGTGTTGAATTTTTGACAGTCAATACGGATGCGCAGGCTTTACTATTATCGCAAGCTCAGAATCGCATTCAGATTGGTGAAAAGCTTACGAAAGGTCTTGGCGCTGGGGCAAATCCCGATGTCGGTGAAAAGGCGGCGCAAGAAAGCCGCGATGAGATTATTAAGGCCTTGCGCGGTGCAGACATGGTATTTGTTACGGCAGGCATGGGTGGCGGAACAGGTACAGGGGCAGCTCCCATTGTTGCTGAATGTGCTAAAGAAGTGGGGGCTTTAACGGTAGGTGTTGTAACCAAACCTTTCTCTTTTGAAGGGCGTCGTCGTCAAACTCAAGCAGAACGTGGTACAGCAAAATTAAAGGAAAAAGTGGATACGCTGATTACTATTCCGAATAATCGTCTCATGCAGGTTGCTGATAAAAAAACATCTATTATGGATGCTTTCCGAATGGCTGATGATGTACTTCGTCAAGGTGTTCAAGGTATATCTGATTTGATTGCTGTTCCAGGACTGATTAATCTGGATTTTGCTGATGTCAAAACCATTATGCTTGAGACAGGATCTGCTTTGATGGGTATTGGTGTTGGTACAGGCGAAGATCGTGCTGAAGCAGCTGCTGAAGCAGCCATTCGTAGTCCGCTATTGGAAACTTCTATTGAAGGAGCCAAGGGGGTACTCTTAAATATCACCGGTGGTGCTAGTCTGGGACTTTTTGAAGTCAATGCGGCTGCCGAAATTATTGCCGATGCGGCTGATCCGGAAGCGAATATTATTTTTGGTGCGGTCATTGATGAAGCCCTTGATGATGAGGTTCGGGTTACAGTTATTGCAACAGGTTTTGATCCTAAAGTAGAAAAAGTAGTACCAGGTAAAGTGGAAGCAGCACCTGTTTTGGAGTTTAAGGGTCGTGATCTTGAAATACCGACATTTATGAGACGCTAAATTTTTCTTTGAGAGTTACTTAGAAGCCAAGTTCCTGTTTATGCGGAACTTGGCTTTTATTATTGAAAAACTATTTTCGAAGAATGCTGTAACCGCATTCTTCGAAAATTTTGTAAAAATAAGCTCCGTGCATCTTTTTGGGAATATACATTTTAAAATGCCCTGAAAAAGAGTTATTATAATTAACGATTTATTTTGTTGTAATTATCGATTGCATATAAAAAATGAAAATCATAGAATTTAATTAGAAAATTGTTAGTTTGTGTTTTTTTAGTAATTCATTTTGTAATATTTTATAACCTGTGGAGGGACTGCGATGAATACAGGCGCTAAAAAAATTTTAATTGTTGTCACTGCTTTTTTTTGGTTTTCTATGTATACCTATGTGCCTATTCTGGCACCCTATGCACAAAGCTTAGGTGCTACTTATGATATGGTAGGACTTATTATTGGCTCTTATGGTTTGACACAGCTATTGTTACGCATACCTATTGGCGTGTTATCTGATGCCTGGGGCAATCGTAAATTTTTTGTTGTGATCGGTATTATACTTGCATCCTTAAGCAGCTTGGGTATGTGGCTATTTCCTATGGCTGGAGCATTGCTTCTGTTTCGGGGGTTGGCAGGTGTGGCGGCTTCAACATGGGTAGATTATACGGTACTTTATGCGAGTTATTTTCCCCAAAAAGAAGCTCCTAAGGCCATGGGCTATATTAATGCCGTCAATAATTTTGGACAAGTGGCAGCTATGTTATCAGGAGGGTACATTGCACAGCACATAGGAATGAATTCATCATTTATCCTTGGTGCTGTTGCTGGCAGCATTGGCATTGTGCTGAGCTTATTTGTGCGAGACAAGCATATGTCTCCAAAAGCAATCAAGGTGGACATCCTTATGGAAACATTGCATAATCGTCAATTGCTTTATCTTTCAGGGCTAGGAATTGTGTTACAGACCATTACGTTTGTTACTGTTTTCGGATTTTTGCCTATTGTGGCTCAATACTTAGGCGCTAGCATCTTTGAATTAGGCATTGTTACGACAATGACACTGGTTCCGTCGATTGTTTCTGCTGCATTGAGTGGTGCTTTTTTTAGCAAACGTTTTGGTGAGCGAGCGACACTTGTGTGCGGTTTGTTGATTACAGCGATGTCGTGTATTGTCATTCCTTTTATCAGCAATTTATCCTTATTATATATTAGCCAGGCTATTGGTGGTTTTGCCCGTGGATTGGTTTTACCATTACTGATGGGTTTAAGTATCAAGAATTTTTCCGGTGACAAGCGGTCGACAGCTATGAGCGTGTTTCAAGCTATTTATGGTCTCGGTATGTTTGGCGGACCTGTATTGGCCGGTGTATTGAGTAATATCTTTGGATTAACTATCGGCTTTGTTGTCATTGGTCTAATCGGGTTTATCGGTGCTGCGCTGGCAGGTTGGCACAAAGAATAATCATAATAATACTTAAACCTATGTTCTTCCTGGAAAGACATTATTGACAATGCCGCTTCTATTTACAATAATTTTACTTAGAATGATAAAAATAGCTTGACAAGACTCATTTATTTACATATAATAAAACCTATAAAATTTATTCTTCTTCCGTATATAGGAGGGTATTATGATAACTGCTCACTTAAAACAAATTATTGAAAAACAATATTATTACTTTTTTAGCTGGGGCTACTTTTTTAGCGCTGGCTATTTTGGTTGGAAAAAATTGAATAGGTTGTTTTTAAGTGAGAGCTTGGTGATATGTTGTTAGCGAAAGCATAACAAAATAGAAATTTTATCCCTAAGAGACTCATGTGAGTCTTATTTTTTTTATCCTTTTACAAGTTTTAACTTTCAAATCACATAGCTTTTTTTGATTGTAAATTTTGTATAAAAAATATTTTAAATTTAAAGGAGGAAGAAATTATGTTAGTTGTGATGAAACCAGGTACTGTAGCAGAGGAGATTGAAAAAATGCATAAGAAGTTGGGAACATTAAAAATGGATGTTACCCTTGTCGTAGGGGAGCAACAAAGTGTTTTTGCATTGGGAGGAGATACGTCAAAACTTGATTTAGAATCTCTTCAAGCCAATATTCAGGTTGAAAAAATTGTGCGTATTCAGCAGCCTTACAAGTTGGCCAGCCGTACTTTTCATCCAGAGGATACCATTGTCGATGTTAGAGGATGTAAAATTGGTGGTGGTCATATTGCCGTGATTGCGGGTCCCTGTTCTGTTGAAAGTGAAGAACAAATGATTCATACGGCGGAGCTTGTTAAGCAATATGGTGCTACTTTGCTTAGAGGGGGAGCTTATAAACCACGTTCTTCTCCTTATAGTTTTCAGGGATTAGGTGTGGATGGATTAAAAATGCTGGTGAAAGCTCGGGAAGCAACAGGATTGCCGATTGTTACGGAAGCCATGTCCATAGAGACCTTTGATGCCATAGAAGAAAGTGCTGATCTTATTCAGATTGGGGCCCGGAACATGCAGAACTTTCCATTACTTAAACGTGCAGGGAAAAGTGCTAAGCCAATCTTGCTCAAACGCGGGCTAAGTGCAACGCTGGAAGAGTTTCTGATGTCAGCTGAATACATTTTGGCTGGCGGTAATGCCAACGTTATCCTATGTGAACGGGGAATACGTACGTTCGATACTTATACTAGAAATACCTTGGATATTAGTCTGATACCAGCAGTGAAAGAACTTAGTCATTTGCCCATTATCGTTGATCCCAGTCATGCTTGTGGCAAGTGGTCACTCGTGGAGCCTCTGGCTAAAGCGGCCATTGCTGTTGGCGCCGATGGACTAATTATTGAAGTGCATCATAATCCGGAGCAAGCGCTTTGTGACGGAGCTCAGTCGCTAAAACCAGAGAAGTTTGGTCATTTAATGTCTTCTGTGCAAAAAATCATTGCCGCAGTTTAGAACTAGTAGGTGTATACTGATGAAAGTGTTTCATAGTAGGATCATTCCGAACTGATGGTTTATAGGAGGTAGAGTCGATGGAAACAGTTGCAGTTGATTTAGGTGAGAAAAGCTATCCTATTTATATAGGAGAAGGCATACTGTCAGACCTTACCGTACTGCTCAGTAAAGCGGACAAGTGGTTAGTTATTACTGATGAGAATGTTGATCACTTATACAGTGAACAGTTGGCTAAAGCTTTAGGCGAGCTTCCGTATAAAAAGCTGACTCTAGTGCCAGGTGAATCTTCCAAAAGTTTTCAAACAGTTGAGCGGATTATCGGTGCCATGGTTGAAGCCCGACTTACCCGTCATTCGGCCGTAATTGCTTTTGGTGGTGGGGTTATTGGTGATTTAGCTGGTTTTTGTTCTTCTATCTATATGAGAGGTATTTCTTATGTTCAAATACCAACGACCCTGTTAGCTCAAGTTGATAGCAGTGTGGGCGGAAAAACCGGCGTGAATGTACAAGCGGGGAAAAATATGGCGGGAACTTTCTATCAGCCTCAAGTGGTTATTATTGATACAGCACTGCTCGAAACGTTGCCGATAAGAGAGCTTACCGCCGGATTAGGTGAGGTAATTAAGTACGGTATTATATATGACTATGAACTATTAAATTTTATTGAACATCACTTTTCGGACTTTTATACTTGCAGCTTTACTCCTTTAAATGAGCTTATTAGACGGTGCTGTGAAATTAAAGCGGACGTAGTGGCAAAGGATGAATGTGAGAATGGCCTACGTAAAATATTGAATTTTGGTCATACCTTGGGGCATGCCATTGAAACTTTAACAGGTTATCGGCGTTATTTACATGGCGAGGCGGTGCTCATTGGTATGTATTACGAAACGCTGCTGGCACAGAAGATGGGATTAATAAGTGAAGAGTACGGACAAAAAATCAACACACTTATCAGCAGAACGGGGTTATCCATGGACATATCCGATATACCTGCTGATGATATTGCAAGGCAAATGACAGCCGACAAAAAGAATAGTGATGGAGTCATTTCTTTTATTCTGCCGACGGGGCAGGGGCAGGTTGCGGAATATACCTTGACTTCAGAGCAAGCATTGGCATTTGTTTATGAATTATAAGAGGTTTTTATTGTTTCATGAAAATTGACTTTTAATAAATGAAAAAGAAAGCCTAGAATTTTGGCTTTCTTTTTTATTTGTATTTCACCAATTTTCATAATGAATAATTTCTTCAAGACTTTTTCGTGGTCTAGCGGTTGGCATTTCAGCTGCATAACCAATCGTCACAATACCAACTACAAACTTATTAAGAGGTATATGTAGGATGGGTCTAATTTCTTCTTGAGTAAACCAGGCAACCCAACAAGTTCCTAAGCCTAAGTGAGTAGCTTCAAGTAGAATGTGTTCTGTTGCAATTGCCGTATCTCTTATCATTCGCTTAACTTCCCCTTGCGGACTATGTTCATCTAATATAATTTGATCGTTTTCCATTATAGAAGATATATCTGCAACACAAACAATGAAGAGTGGAGCGGAAATCATCCATTTTTGATCATGAGCTACTTTAGCTAATTTTTGCTTAATCAATTCGGATTTTACAATAATAAAATGCCATGGTTGTGTATTACTGCCAGATGGAGCCAGTCTGGCACTCTCAAGTAATTGAATAATTTTTTCGTCTTCTACTGGTTTATCAAGATATTTTCTGATACTTCGACGCATTTTAATTTGTTCCATAATATTCTATTTCCCCTTCTTAATAATATTTTACTACATTACAAAAAGGATCAATTAAACTTATCATTTTATTACGACTGATAGACAAGAATTCCTGCACACGAATTTTATTTCGATATTTAAAACGGGATAGGGTAGGGAACAGTAATGGAAGACGAATATTTTTACCAAGAGCTTGTCTTGTTACGTTATAATAAGTTAGGGAGGGGTGTGATTCATGGAAATACATCAATTGCAGTATATTGTTGAAGTTGCCAAACAACGTAATTTTACTCGAGCTGCCGATGCCATTTGTGTAAGTCAGTCTACGCTTTCACATCAGATTGCTAAGTTAGAAGACGAGTTAGGAATCAAGTTGTTTGATCGTAATTCACGAATGGTTTATCCAACACAGGCGGGGGAAAAATTTATTAGCCATGTTCGAATCTTATTAGCCAATTTGGAATTTGCTAAACAAGATCTTCAGGCTTATATTGGTTTACTAAAAGGGACATTACGTATTGGTGTTATCGCATCATTAGGCAAAATTGATTATGCGGGAATGCTGGCGAATTTTTATAAAAAGTATCCAGGTCTTAATTTTGAGATTGTACAAGATGGAACATATCGTTTACTTGAAAAAATTGGGACAGGCGAATTGGATGTGGCTTTTGTTGCTATGCCAGTAGTATCTGATTATAGTGAAATAGATTTTTATCATCTTGCTTATGATGATTATATCCTGGTCATTCCCGAGGAGCATCACTTTGCTAGCAGAAAGTCGATTGATCTTGCAGAGGCGTCGGATGAGAAATTTATTTTTCATCCATCTTCTGATCGTATGCACTATATTTGTTTAGAGGCTTGTCTTCAGGCGGGATTTAAACCCAATATTGTTTGCCAAAGTAGTCATTCTCCTACTTGTCTAGCTTTGATTCATGCTGGTATGGGTATTGGTTTTTTTCCGCAAGAAAAAGTTAGAAATCAAAATTTTAATATTACCATGATTAAATTGAAGCAGCCCATTAAGAAAGATATTGCTTTGGCAGTTTCGAAACGTTCTTCTTCAGTGCCTGCAGTTAAAATCTTTTATCAGTTTGTCTTAGACTGGGTTAAGAATATTAGTACTGCAGGAGCTTGAATAATGAAATACAATAAAATACAAACAAGAAGTCAAGTACTCTGTATTTGTTATATAATGCAGAGTACTTTTTGTTGTCTTCATTTACAGAAAGGCTTTAACGATTTATATAAAAAATAAGTATTTTGAATATTTTTAATCAACTATCGATGAAATCAATCGTTGGTATGCATAAGATGATTTGCGCTTCTTACAGTAAAGTAATAAAATTCAGATAAAGGAACTTCAGCTAAACGGGCAATTTTAGTGTAGCGATTTGGTCATCAAGCCCGCGTTTATTTTGTTCCATTACCAATACTGCAGGTTGGTTAACTAACAGAATAGCTGAGTCAATATTAGTAATATTTTAAATCATATTAGAGGAGGCTTTTTTGACAATGGCTAGTGAAAAAGTAATTACAGAAGAACAGAAAAAAGAACTTGATATTGCAATGGATAAAGCAAGAGCCGCTTTGGCAATTATTGAAACTTATGATCAGGCTAGAGTAGATCGTCTGTGTCAGGCTGTGGCTTGGGCCGTGGCCAACAAGAAGACGTTTAATCATCTTGTCGAAATGGGAATTAAAGAAAGCGGACTGGGCGATCATGTCAGCCGGATGAATAAACGTTTTAAGATTAGAGGCGTTTTACGTGATGCCCTACGTCAGAAAAGTGTGGGAATTATTGAGGAAATTCCGGAAAAAGGAATTACAAAGTATGGTAAACCCGCTGGTGTTATCGCTTCAGTTGTACCGACAACGAACCCTGATTTAACTCCTGCCGGTAATGCAATTTACGCCATTAAGGCCAGAGACACCATTATTTTTTCTGCCCATCCCCGGTCTAAAAATACAACGAATGAGACTGTCCAATTGATCCGTGATGCTCTTGAACGTGAAGGTGCACCGGCAGATATTGTACAATGTCTGCAGACTGCAAGTGTTCCAATGGCTAAAGCACTCATGGCAGCGGCCGATCTTGTTATTGCAACAGGTGGTCAGCCGATGGTACGTTCGGCCTATAGTTCAGGAACACCTGCTTATGGTGTCGGCGCAGGAAATGCCACGATGATTTTTGATGAGACAACGAATGTTGAAGAAGCTGCTCATAATACCATGTTGAGTAAGACTTCTGATTTTGGTTCAGGATGCTCAGCGGATGGTAATCTTGTGATTCATGAAAGTGTTTATGATGCCATGCTTAAAGCGCTTGTTAAAGAAGGCGGCTATCTCGCGAATGATGATGAAAAAGCAAAATTAAAGGAAGCTATGTGGGATGAAACAGGTCATCGCCGGTCAGATACGGTAGCCATTGCTCCGCAACAAGTGGCTAAAATTGCTGGCTTTAGTATTCCTGATGATCGTAAATTTATCATTGTTATTGGCGATGGCATTGGAAAAGACCATCCATTCTCTGGCGAAAAACTCACTACTTTGTTGGCAGTTCATAAATATGAAGGTGGGTTTGAAAATGCAATCAAGATGATGCATGCTATTTACAATGTAGGCGGTAAAGGTCATTCCTGTGGACTTTATTCTTTTAATGATGAACATATTCATCAATTAGCTTTGGAAGCACCCGTAAGTCGTATGATGATTCGTCAGCCACAATCGAAGGCGAATGCCGGAGCATTTAATAACGGCATGCCAATGACATCCAGTATGGGATGCGGTACTTGGGGTGGCAATATTATATCAGAGAATGTGAATTTGAAACATTATATGAATGTTACGTGGGTATCCCGTCCGATTCCCGAAGATAGACCTCCAGATGAAGAATTGTTTGGTGAGTTTTACGATCCTGAAATGGAAAAATAAAATAGCTCTATAATCAAATTTCTGTAAAAATAAGCCCAGTATACCTCTTCAGGGAAACTGGGCTTATTCATAATAACCTTTAGATAAAAAAATCATTATAATAAACGATCAATTTCATTGTAATTATCGATTGCATATATAAAATAAAAGCCATAAAATTTAATTAGAAAATTTATTTAATAATGAACATTTTGTTAATAAACGGTTTTTAGTAATTAATTTTGTAATATTTTATAACATGTGGAGGGACTATGATGAATTGGCCTGATAAAATTGTTATTTGTGAAGTTGGACCGCGCGATGGCTTGCAAAATGAAAAGAGCTTGTTTACGGTTCAGCAGAAAGTAGATTTGATTGAAAAAACAGTGCAGGCAGGAGCAAAGATTATTGAAATTGGTTCATTTGTTCACCCCAAAGCAATACCGCAAATGGCAGACACCGATGAAGTTGCCAAAAAGATGAAACGTGTTGATGGAGTGGAATATCGGGCTTTAGTGATGAATGTGCGCGGTTTGGAAAGGGCCGAGGCGGCTGGGATTAGCAAAGCAAAGCTTACTGTATCCGCTAGTAGGGCTCATTCGATGAGTAACTCGAAACGGACGCCGGAAGAAGTTGTGCAGGGGTTTGCCAAATGCGCTGCCTATGCTGCGAATCATGGTATTGTTCTTTCTGGGGCCATTTCTACGGCTTTCGGTTATCCTGTAGAAGGCAGGATTCCACTTGAACAAATTTATTCTGTCATTGCAGCTTTTCGTGAAATTGGTGTTCATGAGTTGTCTTTATCAGATACGACAGGTATGGCGAATCCTCAGCAGGTCTATGAATATGGACGCATGGTCAAAGAAAAATTTCCAGATGTTAGTTGGTTCCTTCATTTTCATAATACGCGCGGCATGGGCTTGGCAAATGTCGTCAGCGGTATGTTAGCTGGTATTGATCGTTATGACGCTTGTTTTGCGGGATTAGGCGGCTGCCCATTTGCACCTGGTGCTTCAGGCAATATTGCTACAGAAGATGTCATTCATATGTGCCATGAAATGGGAATTCATACTGACTATGATTTGGATGCTATGATTTCTATTGGAAGATCTGTTCAGAATATGATTGGGCACGATACAGATAGTTCTATTCTTAGAGCGGGTAAATGCAGTGATATCACTTGCTCTTAAATTGTGAGAGAATGGGTTATGAGAACAAACAGGCTAAAAGAGGTGAAAGTATGAGCTTAAAGATCGAAACAAAACGCTGCAAAGGCTGCGGCATCTGCGTAACCTTTTGCCCCAAAGCAGTACTCAAAGTAAACGAAAT